>CAZJPS010000045.1:0-9427 GCA_964548055.1 uncultured Candidatus Peribacteria bacterium | reverse complement strand
CCGGTTCCTCTCTTACTGTCTCTGGCCTCTCCGCTTGTGAAGCACTGCAAACATCCAGCGCCGGTGCACTCTCCTGTGCAAACTCTCTTACACGTGCAGGGCTGGATGCTCGCTACGTCAATATTGCTGGAGACACCATGACCGGTGCTCTCAGAATTAACTGGAGAGGAACATCCTCTGGTGGAGTTCTTCTGAATGTAAACGGAACAATGTCCGGTCGTGCTCTTCATATCTCTGGCACAGGTGCTACTCCTCTCATTGCCACTAATAACCCAACCGGCACCATAATGATGGGCCGCACATCCATGGTTACTGGAAGTGGAATGATGGCTCCACAGCTGTACATAGCAGGGAGAGTGCCTACCACGTTCGTGGGATCTGGTTCTACAGGCACAAACCCCTATGATATTGCCGTTCAGGGAAATTACGCATACATCACGAACTACGGCAGTGATAAGCTGCAAATTTGGGATATCACCACGCCGAGCAAACCAACCTTAAAGAGCAGCATCACCACAAACACGGGTCCACTTTCTGTGGCTGTTGTGGGCAGATATGCCTACGTGGGCACTGCCGGATTTATTGGATCGGCTAACAGATTTGAAATTTACGATATCAGTAACGCTGCTTCGCCAACCTTGGTAAGTAGCACAAGTGGAAACTACACGCCGTACGATATAGCAGTGCAGGGGAATTACGCGTATGTGAAAGGATTTGGTATCGGTGATATATACGCATGGGATATTAGCAATCCCGCTGCACCTCGTTTGATGAGCAGTGTATCGGTTCCAGGCTTATTCATCGCAGTCCAAGGGAAATATTTGTACTCTACAGATCTGTATAACCACAGAATCAGAATCTACGATATCAGCAACCCTGCGAATATGGTGCTGATGAGCAACATCGCATCCGCAACCCAATACCCCGATTACCTTGCCGTACAAGGAAAGTATTTGTACGTATCTTCAGATACAAATAGCTACATTCATGTGTACGATGTGAGCAATCCAGTATCACCTTCATTTGTGTCATCATACTCAGCTGGAGGTGCTACCACTGCTCTTGTTGCACAGAGCCGATATTTGTATGCAGCCGTGGCGGGTAGTAACCAGATGCAGGTGATTGACATCAGTAACCCTTCATCTTTGTCTCTTGTTGGAGCATCTACATCCGGTACGTATCCAACTGGCATTGCCGTACAAGGTCGGTACGCATACATAATAAATTACAGTAATCATTCGCTGGGTATTTACGATGTTGGTGGTTCCTACATTCAGCAGCTGGAGGCAGGAGGAATTCAGGCAAACAGCCTGATGCTGCAAGGGGCACTATCGGCCATGGATGGCGAGTTCCGCGGTGGATTAACAATTGGCCGCGGCTTCCAAGCACAAGGTCCTTCCTCTATTACCCAAACTGCTACCGGCGCCAGTGCATACGGCCTTACCATCCAAAGTTCCACAGGCGCATTGCGCCTTATCGCTCGCGGCACAAAGAGCGCTCCTCATATTCAGTTTGGTACAGGCTCTACATTCGATACCGTTCTGTACCGCTCTGCAGCATCCACGCTCAAAACAATGGGTAACTTTCATGTGGTTGGGACTATGAGCGGCAAGAGCCTGCGTGTGACTTCCGGTTTGTTTGCAGGTTCCGGATCAGCCATGGTTCCGCTGACGGTACGCGGTGCTGTATCGCAATCGGCAAACTTGCAGGAGTGGCAAGATAGTACCGCTGCCGTGGTGGCTGCCATTGCTCCATCGGGTCGGTTGGGCCTTGGCACCTCGCCATCGGCCACGGCAAACCAGTGGATCAACATGCCAAACTCGTACATTTACCAAGATGCTTCGGAAATTGACATACGCCACAACGGGCTCTTTGTAGTAGCCAACCAAGCAAACACCATCTATCCGTTCATTGTGTCTTCTGCCGCCGCTCCCACGGCGCGCGTAACCGTTACCACATTTGCAGCTGCTACCAAGGGATTGGTGATTGTGGGTAACTCTGGCCAAACAGGTAACTTGCAAGAGTGGCAGAACAGTTCTGGTACGCCAGTAGCTTTGATCGATGCAAATGGAGGTATGGGTGTTGGATCTGGAACAGGACTCATAGGTAAGCAGACGATTTATACCGCAGATAGCTTCAACAATTCTGCTCTCTTCATACGCACAAACGAGACTACGGCAGAACAAAATCTTATAAAGATCGTGAGCGATGTAAGTACCACAGGCAACACCGTCTTCCGTGTGCAAGCGGATGGTGCAACATATTCCGATAACGCCTACAACTCCTCCGGTGCCGACTACGCAGAGTGGTTCTACGATTCTGGTCACGGAAGCAGCGCTCCTTTAAGGCCAGGCGAACTGGTGTGTATTGATGTCACGAAGAATAACAGTGTAAAGAGATGCGAAAGAGACAGTGATGCCAACGCGATGGGTATTGTGTCCACAAATCCAGCCTTCATTGGTAACAGCCGCGGCGGAGTAGTAGATGCCCTTGGCATCCCTCTCCCAGGGTATGTACTGGTAGGTTTGATCGGTCAGGTACCAGGCAAAGTGATGATTGAATCTGGTGCCGTGATCCGTGCAGGAGATTCCCTCACGCCTGCCTCTGTCGCTGGATACGCACGCAAGGCAAATGCCGGGGAATCTACGGTGGGTGTGGCACTGGAGGCATTCAGTGGTGCGGAAGGTGCCAAGGGCACAATCAATGTTCTTATTTCCCGCAGGAATCAATCTCTTACTGTAGAAGCAGTAGAACAGCGCACGCTGGAAGCCATCCGCAATATGAAGATTGAAGATGAAGTGCAAATCATGGTAAGCGATGCCATGGAAAACTTGAATGTATCGGATGATATCCGCGCTCAAATAGAAGCACAGATCACGGCTCTAAGTTTGGAAGAGCAGATTACACAAATCATCGATCAGAAGATTGCGGAACTAGGGACTAGGGACTCGGGGCGAGGAACGGGAAGTGGTAACGTGTCCCAATCCCCAGTCCCTAATCCCCAATCCCTAACCCTCAGCGGCACCATCCGCGCACAAGAGCTGTACGCAAGCACCCTCGCCCTGGATGAAACTCTCAGCGTCGGCAGCGATGCTCGTATCGCCGGGGATCTTACAGTGGATGGAACACTCAACTTAAGCCACTTGTTCCTTACAGGCCTCCTCACGATCGATGGAGAACTGAACGTAGGAAGTACGCTGCGCACAAATACACTTGTTGTAGAAACAGGTGCAACCTTGGGTGGGCCAGTTACCGTTCTCTCGGGCCTGAAAGTTGCAACAGGTGCAACCTTCGAGCTGCAGAATGGCAGCACGCTCAGGGCCGCCAGCGGTGCAATGGTGGATCTTGGACATCTGATCGTCCGCGATGCGCTCCAGGTGATGGGTGATATCACGATCCATGGTCTGGCTACCTTCCTGGGTGACATCGAAATCAGGGGTCAGCTCACAGTCTCCAAGAATCAGGCAGGCACCGTGGTGATCCCAAGAGGCCAAACATCTGTCACCGTCACATTCGAAACACCGTTCACCAATAAGCCGGTGGTGACAGCCGCTTCGGATGCATTCACTCTCTGGAGAGTGCGCAACCAAACAATGTCTGGCTTCACGATCGAAATCTCTACGGTGTTGGAAGAGGATGCTACGTTTAGTTGGCATGCTCTTGCAGTTCGCGGCGAGGAATCAGAGGGAAGCGAAGTGTCGCGCTCGGGCTCGGAAAATGTTGGTATTCCATTCCCAGTTGACCAGGCAGGAGTACCACTCTCTTCCAACGCAGTATGGAATGCGTGTATTCGTAACCAAATCACCCTCGATAGCGAAGGCAATCCTATGAGCTGTGGCCGTTACCACAACGAGCAAGATTGGGAACACCCCGATCTGCATATCACCTTCATCTGGAATGGATCTGCTGAGCCAGCAGTGCTCACGCTTCCAGAAGGATACGTGGCAACGGTTATAAGTTCTGATGAAGGGGGAACCGAAGGAACCGAGGTAACATCATCTTCCAGCTCAAGCGTTTCCTCCGAATCAAGCTCCTCCCTGCCCACCGTAGCTCCCGCAGGAGCAGAAGTGGGTGAATCTTCTGATTCCTCTGTTTCTTCTGAATCTTCCTCCTCCAGTTCTTCCGCAGAAACTACTATCAGTTCCTCTTCCTCTTCTTCCTCGCAGGCTCCCGTTGCATCCTCTAGTTCCAGCTCCGTCGCTCCAGTAGTTGCACCAGCACCCGCTCCTGTCACGGCTCCTCAGGACAATGGCGATGGGGGATTTGAGGGACTATTTGAGTAGCCCTCACCCCGCCCTTCGGGCACCCCTCTCCCGTTTCTCAATCACAATTAAAATAACAACATACACAACAAACAATAGTGGAGCGGGAGAGGGGCCGGGGGTGAGGCAATAAGGGAAAAACCTCCACTCTCGTATTCAGTCATTATGCATTATTATAATAAAAAAGTCAATACACTAAGAGCCTTGTTCCTCTTAGCGCTATAAAGACAATACGTCAGCGTCGATCTTTCACACTTACAAAAGGAGAAGAAAAAAGTGGAAGCATTTGGATTTTGGGTAGCAGCCATCGGATGGCTCCTAACCATTTTAGCCCTCACGGATGAGGGCTGGATTTCTCGGAAAGCCGAAAGGCTTTCCGAGAAACTGGGGTTGCCATGGATGGCAACTTCCATTTGTCTCCTCCTCGTCGGCATCGCCATGATGGCGGCCGGGTGGGCTATGGTATGCATCCATGGCTCAGGAAGATATCCACCATATCCATTAGATATGGTGCTAGGACGCTAGCCGGATTCCGAAGAATCCGGCATGCGGGAGGCCCTCGGGCTTCCCGCTTTTTTTATGTGCTGTGCTTTTAGTACTGGAACAATTCGTCTTCGCTAAAGAATCTCTTCACTTCTTTTGCTGCCGCCACGTAAAGGCCTAAAGGCCACGTGGCCTATTAGTAATTAAACAATTCGCTTTCGTTAAAGAAGCGTTCAACTTCTTTTATGGCGGTCTCCTCACTATCCGATGCATGCGCCACGTTCACCATCTGATCCACGCCAAATTCAGCGCGCAGTGTTCCAGGAGCTGCCTTGCGGCTATCGGTTACACCCAGCATATCGCGTACTTTGGCAACAATATCGTTGCCTTCAATCACCATCGCAAGCACTGGAGCGGAGCCCATGAAGGTTTCTACTTCAGGGTAGAACGGCTTTTCTGCAATGTGTGCGTAGTGTTCTTTCAGAATCTCTTTTGAAAGGCGGATCATTTTGCATCCGCGAATTTTAAAGCCGCTTTCTTCAAATCTCTGGATCACTTTTCCAAGGATTCCTTTTTGAACGGCGTCTGGCTTGAGGAGGATGAGGGTGCGTTGCATGGCGGGATTATAGTATAAGAAATAGCAGAGGGAAAGTGTCAAATTTGAGTCTTCTTGTACAGCCAGACTACTGATTTATCAGTTTGTCGGCCATACATCTAGCCTGCACCTTCAGGTTTACGTTGCTGCAATCCTCCCACAGGCTTCCATTGGAAGTGCTCGTAGAGGTAGACGTAGTTGCACGTACTTTGGTAGTAGCGTTGCCTGTCTTCAATGTCTTGATAAATTCGCTCGTTGATACTCCGCTCGATCTAGCAGTCATGCGGGTAAGCCAGCGTCCAAACGATGTGTGCATGCGCGTATTCCAATCATCCATATTGTTTTTACACAGGCGATTCCCAGCAGGAAAATAATCCGTACAGTGTACATCCCACCATTCGCTTAGGCTCACTGTTCCAAAATCAGCAGGTAGTGCCGGCACTTCCACATTCGCATTCGAAAAGCTTTCCATTTTTTTTGTTTCGCGATCTCCATCAATATCCGTGTCCACCGTCGTCGTTGTTTTTCCATTCGAGGTATTTTGATTGATATGCACTTTTACTGAAGATGATTCCGACGTATGCACAGAAAGCGCGAATGCAGAGACTGGCAGAAAGCTAAGCGTTGCAAGTGCAACAGAAAGAGATTTTCTCATACGCAAGAGGGGAAGATACATATGTTGTGACGTTTGAGGAGGGGATCGGTGACATTTTTTGAGGCCTTGAGAAGAAGTTTCAAACAGTTAAGTTTCAACTCACAAGAAAATTTCAAAAATAAATAATAAAAAAGATCCTTAGCCTTTTGTACCTCAGAGCGGGTTTCCGTACCCGTCACGTCACATTAATATGACGTGACCCGCGGGATCGTTTAGTACGTTCTTTGTAAAAAGCACGTTCTCCTCCCCCTCCCGACGGGAGGGGGCGAGGGGGAGGGGGTCAAGATTCTGTATTACTTCCTCTCTTTCTGATCACCAAATCCTAGACGCTCCCGACATTATTCTTTGGCACCGCGGGTAGGGAAACCCGCTCTGCGTGATAATGTTTTTGTTGTTTTTTTATATTGAAATTGAAATTTTCTTGAATCTTGAAAGTTTGAAAGTTGAAACTTCTCCCCAAAGGAGCTTTATTTCAAAACACACAACCCACTCCTACACACTGCAGTCTGCGCCATGCACCCCGCGCACATCATCGGCTCAGTACTACACAAATCTGCGTAGGTGGATACTTCCTGCTCTAGTCCTGGGATAGCATCTTTGCGTACAGCTTTTCCGCAGGTGAGATACGGGCTGCAGCCGCGGATGAATACTCCGCAGTCGCTATCGGTATTGCACGATAGATTATTCGCAAACTTCTGATCGATCTGTTTTTTACGATCAGGACAGCTCATTGCAGAGTCTTTTTTCTGACACGTGCCTGCGCATACCTGAATACACATTTCATTTCCTGGAGGACATGCACTTTGGCAGTCGCCGAGTTCGGTTGAGCAAATCTGATCAGCCCTGCAGTCATCTGTGCTGAAGCATTTCGTTTCTACACATGCCATCTTGGTGCAGATTTCCCCGTTCTCGGTACACGAACAAGTATTGCATCCATCAGAGCCGATATAACTTGTGCCAACGGGATGACCGTTACAACTCAGCGCAGAGTTTCCGCCGCGTAGAAGAATCGCAATCACATCTGCCATCTCGCCCCGTGTGAGCAGATGATCGGGTGTGCGGCTGACGGTGAAAAAGACATCTGTCGTGGAGAGTGCATCAAAATAAGGATCGTACCAGTGATCGGGCGCTCGGAAGTACTGTGGGAGCGGCAGATGAAATGCAAGAACAGCCATTTTAAGCGCTTCTGCCGTATTCACGAACCTCTCTCCTTTAAAATCACCATCGGGATATCCCTGCACGATTGCTGCGGCTTTGGCTTCGCACGCAGTGCGCCAATACCATCTTTCGGGCCCCAAAAAATCAGCAAAGCAACGCACGTCAGTACGGGTGTTTGCATGTGCCGGTGCTGCGTTCATAAGCACTTTTAAAAATTCTGCTCTATTTACTCTGGCATTTGGCCGAAAGGTGCCATCGCTGTACCCCTCCACAATTCCCTGCGATTGCAAAAACTGCACAGATGTGTTCACCGAAGATTCAGTGCGCACATCACTGAAGGCAAGCGCGATTGGCGCAAACGAGAGAAGTCCAAGTGCAACGGCGAGATGACGTACCTTCATAGGGGAGAGGGGGAGAGCTGTAGTCTACTACGGATAGGAAGGGAGAAAGTTACGGAATAAGGAGACAAAGGTTTAAAAGGGGACAAAAGGGACAGAGGTCTTTTCTTAAAACCTTTGTTCTCTTTACAGCCTTTATGCCCTTTGCCCTCTTCTTACGACAGGAGCTTCTCCAAATCCGCTTGCTTCTCCTCTTTTCCGATCACCACAAGGCGCAGCTCTTCTGGTTTCAAAATTTTCTTCGCGAGGCTATCGATCTGTTCGCGCTTTACTGCATCAATCTCTGCAAAATATTCGTCGATTGTTCTGGTGAACGGATAGAGCAGTTGCTGCTTTCCATAAAAATGTGCCCGCTCCTCACTATCTTCCATCGAGAGTGTAATCTTACCTTTTACGTAATCTTTTGCGCGCTGTACCTCCTCATCCGTTACACCATCCTTAGCGCAGATGTCGTATTCTTTGCGGATGGCTGCAATTGCTTCATGCAGCCTTGTTTGGTCTACACCTGCTCTCGTTGAGAGGGAGCCTGCATCCAGATAATTATCCGTTTCGGTAGCAATGTAATAACAAAGCCCGTGTGCCTCGCGGATATTCAGGAACATACGCGAGCTCATGTTGCCTCCTAAAATCACGGCCAGAAGTTTATGTGCAAAGTGCTCGTTATCGAGTGAGCTTGGAGCGGGCACTCCCAGTACCAAGTGCGCTTGTTCGGTATTCTTTGTGCGAAGGAACACGCGCTTGGGTCCGTACTTTGTAAATGGAGTAAATGAACGTGCATGCTTGCCTTTGATGGCGGCGAAATATTTCTCCGCAAGTTGCAGCGCTTCTTTTTGCGTGATTTTTCCGGAGAAGGTCACCACCAAATTCTCCGCGCTATACAGTTCATCTTTGTGCTTCTGAAAATCTGCCTGATTCACGGAGCGGATCACTTGTTCCTTTCCAATCGTATCCCATCCCAGTGGATGATCTCCAAACAGTACCTCCTCAAAGTCCCATCCGGCACGGTACATGGGAGTATCTTGATACATGCGTTCCTCTTCCATAATCACCCCTCGCTCTTTTTCGATTTCTTCCTGCGGGAAATAGGCATTAATGAGCATATCGCTCAGCACATCACAGGCCATTTCTACTTCTTCAGAAGCTACTTTCACGTAGTACCCTGCATATTCTTTTCCTGTGAAGGCATTAAAATCTCCGCCCACTCCATCAATTGCCGCACTCACTTCCTTCGTATTCCGGTACTTTTTGCCTCCTTTAAAGAACATATGTTCTAAAAAGTGGCTAATTCCACGCTCACTATCTATCTCATACCGTGATCCAGCCCCGGCAAAGACCATGACGGTAATAGAGGCCGTTCCATGGCTGGGAGCGGTAAGAACACGTAATCCGGAGGAAAGTTTGTCGAGGGTGAACATAGGAGGAGAGTATAGGAGGGAACTGAGGGAATAAAGGGATTGAAGTGAGGAAAGGGATTGAAGGGAAATGAAGAAAAAACAGCCTCTTTCCTTTGCTGTTACCCCTTTAATCCCTTTATTCTCTTATTTCTCTTCAATCTCTTTCCCGATTGGAAACAAACGTTGACCTTCGTCAAAAGAATCTATAGCCTTGGGAGGATGTTACGCAAACTCAAATGGCGTCGGCGTCTTCGCAAGCACGGGTTTTTAACCCGCAGCAAGACTAAAAAGGGTAAGCAAGTTCTCGCTCGCCGCAGAAGGCAGGGCAGGAAGCGCCTGACCGTACAGAATAGGAAGAAGAAAAAGAACCTTTAGGATTAAGGGGACAAGGGTTTAAAAGGGGACAAAAGGGACAAGGGTCTTTTTTAATGGGTAATCCCCGTCTTCTGCCACCAAAGTACTACAGAATGGAGAGGAGGGCG
>CAZJPS010000044.1:0-9963 GCA_964548055.1 uncultured Candidatus Peribacteria bacterium | reverse complement strand
GAGCTGTAAAAAAACTGATTCGACAGCAATGAATACTTCCGATGCTACCGGATCAGCATCTTCTCCTGCTGGCATTCGAAGCGAAGATGCTATAGGTTCCCTCCCCACTATGAGCGATGGTTCTGTGCCCGGCGATGCTTCTTCCGTTGCTCTTCAAAAAGCAAAGGATAGCTTTAAGGGGCAATACCTCACAGGTAAACAGGTGGTCACCATGAAAACATCAAAGGGAAATATCGTTCTAGAGCTGGATGCAGATGCAGCACCTAAAACTGTCACAAACTTTGTTCTTCTTGCAAAGGCTGGTTATTACAATGGTATGACGTTTCATCGCGTCATCCCTGATTTCATGATTCAAGGAGGTGACCCACTTGGCAACGGCACAGGAGGGGAAAGCATCTACGGTCCTACATTTGAAGATGAAATAAATGCGGACAGTTACGGTCTCAATGTTACAAAGGTGAAAGATGTAGCAAACGGCGAGCAGATTCCTCCGGATGTAGCCGAGCTGACGGTGAAGCAACTGTACGAAAAACAAGGCTTTGTATATCGCAGTGACTTGAAATCTATTCCTATGCAAAGAGGGGTCATTGCGATGGCCAATCGTGGACCCAAAACGAACGGTAGCCAATTCTTTATTATCCAGGCCCCCGAAACTCCTTGGCTGGATGGCCGCCACACTGTCTTTGGCCGAGTCACAGAAGGCATGGATGTAGTAGATACGATTGCAAAGCTCCCAAGAGATAGCAATGACGTGCCCAATGAGCTCATAAAAATGCAGCTTATTGTTCAGTAGCCTTCCAAGAACGAATAAAGCCAGAGAGTCCAATAATTTCGTATTGGGCTCTTTGTACAATGAACCCTCTACGTCCTTTTGTTTTCCTCTAAGACCTTCTAATACCCCCTCAAGCCCTGTATTCTCTTCGCAATGCGCACCCGCTTTCCACCTTCCCCTACAGGCTTTCTGCATATTGGAGGCCTGCGAACGGCACTGTATAGCTACCTACTAGCTAAACAGACAAAAGGGGAATTTTTGCTGCGCATAGAAGATACGGATCAAGCCAGAAGTGTTCCTGGAGCCGTGGAAAATATTTTAGAATCTCTGGAATGGGCACATATCCCACCTGATGAAGGAGTAATGCTAGAAAAAGGGGTGATTGTACAAAAAGGTACACATGGCCCGTATTTTCAATCGGAGCGTTTGGAGATCTATAAAAAATATGCAGATGAATTAATTACAAACGGTCACGCCTACCACTGCTTCTGTACATCGCAGCGCTTAGAGGAAATGCGAAAAGGACAAGAAGCGCGTAAGCAAGCCCCGATGTACGACCGCACATGCGCGAAATTGAGCCCGGATGATATTGCTCAAAAATTGAAGGAAGGAATTCCACATGTGATTCGCATGAAGGTTCCGCATGAAAAAACGATCACTTTTCACGATGACATCCGAGGGCTGATGAGCTTTCAAGGCCACACAGTCGATGATCAGGTACTGTTAAAAAGCGACGGATTTCCCACGTACCATCTTGCGCATGTTGTAGACGATCATCTCATGGAAATTGATCTCGTACTCAGAGGTGAAGAGTGGCTGAGCAGCCTACCAAAACATCTTCTGTTATTTGAATATCTTGGTTGGGCACCTCCACGATACGCGCACGTATCACTCCTGCTTAATAAAGATAGAACCAAACTCAGCAAGCGCCAGAGTGCCGTATCGGTAGGGGAATATATTACAAAAGGATATTTGCCTGAAGCTCTTCTAAATTTCATCGCTCTGCTTGGATGGAACCCAGGAACCACTCAAGAACTCTTCACGATGGACGAGCTTATTACACAATTCTCTTTAGATCGCGTACAAAAAGCCGGAGCTGTGTTCGATACAGAAAAACTAGATTGGCTCCAGGGGCAGTGGATTCGAAAAATTCCAAAAGAAGATTTTACGAAAAGAATTCAGCGGATTGTGAGCGAGAAATTCCCTGAAGCTCTGTCTGACAAAAATTTCGCAGAAAAAGCCGCCCTCATTCAGGAACGCATTACATTCTTTCCAGAGGCTGCTGAGATGTTAAAATTCTTTTACACAGAGCCGGCTGCAAGTATTGAATTAATGGCAAACCCTAAACAAAAAGTATCAACAGAAGATTTGCCACAAATTTTAGAAACTCTCACGCAGATTCTAGAATCCATCCCAGAAAAAGAATGGAATGTGGCTCGGCTCGAACAAGACTTGAGAGCAGAAGTAGGAAAGGGAAAATGGAAACTCGGTCAGCTTTTATGGCCGCTGCGTGCAGCCCTTACTGGCCTACCTTTTAGCCCAGGAGCGTTTGAAGTGGCTGCGGTACTGGGGAAAGAGAAGACGATGCAACGTTTAGCCGTCGCACAAAACTCTTTATAACCTACATCTATTCTATGCCAGAAAACGAAAAAAATGATGATGAACCACTTGGTTCTCTATGGGAAGTGCTCGGTCTGCCTGAACCGATATATAAGCCCGATAGTGAAGCACCTCCTATTGATTATAAACTACTACGTATGCGCTATCGTAATGAATTAACTGAAGAAGACGCAAAAAAAGTTGACTCTTTAACTTCACAATATAAATGCTGGCTGAATGCGATGACAAACATAAGCGTAGAAGAATTTCGGGCTATAAATTCCAATAGAAATTAATGCACATTCAAGAAAATATTTCCGTCGGCTCCAAAACAACCATGCGCATTGGCGGAAAGGCTCGTTACTACGCAGATATCCTTACGCGAGAAGACACCGAACAGGCCTTCGCTTTTGCAAAGGAAAAGAACATCCCTCTCATTGTCCTTGGCGGGGGATCGAACTCCGTGTTTGCCGATGGCACTGTGAATGCACTCGTGGTGAGATTGAAAAATGACAAGATGACCGTGAGTGGCAACAGGGTGACTGTAGAAGCAGGCAAAATTCTTGCGAGCTTCATCAACGATGCGGCCAAACACAATTTGGATCTCTCAGCCCTCACCGGAATCCCCGGCACCATTGGAGGAGCAATTTTTGGCAATGCGGGGCAAGGGCCACTGGGCATCTGGATCAATTCGTTCGTAAAACATGTGACAGTGTTTTTGGACGGCCAATGGAGAACCCTTACAAAAGACGAATGTGATTTCAGCTACCGCGAAAGTATTTTTAAAGAAGCCGCCACTCCCCCCATCATCTGGGAAGTAGAACTGGAATTGCCCAGCAAACCAGAGGCAGACGTGAAAGCCGAAGTGGAGAGGCTTCTTAAAAAACGCTTCGAGACGCAGCCTCATATCAAGACTGCGGGCTCCTGTTTTAAAGCACTCCCCGATGGAACGCCTGCCTGGAAATTGATTGAAGCCGCAGGACTGCGAGGTCACAAAATTGGAGGAGTGCAGATTGCAGAAAAACACGCCAACTTTCTCTTAAATGTAGGAGAAGCAAAATTCGCAGACATCGTGGCAATCACCTCTCTCATTAAAGAGAAAGTTCCAGAGATTGCAGACATTGAGATGAGATTATATGACGAAAACGGCAAGGTGGTGGATATCTAAATCACAATTTTGTGGCTGCGCAAAGCCACATATAGAGGATCCGTGTGGAACCCCTTGATGTTGTAATAGGAAGGGTATCGTTATACGTAAAGCAATTCCCCCCTTTTTTTATGCTTAATCGCAATCCACGCATAAGCCCTGAAATGTTTCATGCAATGAATACATGCCCTGATGTGCAAAGAATGGTCGTACAATCTGGCATAGGCGGAATTATGACCAATTCCACCATGGCAACGCGCGCCGCTATGGAAGCTCATTCTGGAACTCCTGAGGCACGTAATCACAATGTGCCGTACCCCAAGAGATAAAAACGGTTGATGCAACGTATCCCCTTATGATGCGATGACCCGAAAGACTGGAAACGATCTTTTTAATCCCTCCTAAAAAGCGCTCTCTATTTGCTCACTAAAAAGGTAAATCTTCCGGCTTGATTTCAGAAGCGTAACTCAGGCTTGGTATCTCTGCATGAGCCACATCCTGATTCATATCATTGTTTGTAGCTGGAGCAGAGGAACGCATAGGCGAGCCATCTGATTGAATCGCATCGACTACTGCAGGATGACGCACTCCAAGAAGCGATACATTTTCTGCAATAATTTCTGTGGTGTAGCGCTTGCTACCATCTTTGGTTTCCCAGCTGCGCGTCTGCACGCGTCCCGATACAAATACTTTATTGCCTTTGTGCAGAGTACGGCTTACCTCTTCCGCAAGAGCGCCCCACACCACCACATTGTGGAATTCTGTGCGCTCTTTATCCTGATTCGTCTGGCGATCTTTCCATCTCTCGTTGGTAGCAACACCTAGCGTAAGCACCTGCTGACCACTGGTTGTAGTGCGCATTTCAGGATCACGGGTGATATTGCCAATGATATCGGCACGGTTCACGCACTGAATAAGGTTGCTACCTTGGGCAACCGAATGCTGGCCTTCCTTGGGATCAAGCATGATCATATCCAGTGCAACAATTTTCGTTTTGGATTTCTTCTCGGCTGTTTTTTCATCTTCCCAACTATCCGTTTGCAAACGACCAGAAATAAATACTTGTCCGCCTGCTTTTAAAAACTTTCCGGCCACTTCGGACATCGGCCCCCACAGTGTAACCGTGTGGAAACCTTTGCCATCCAGCATCTCGCCAGATTCGGATTTGAATTTATAGGGAACAACTAAGTTTAAATCGGTTACACTCGCGCCAGTTGGCGTTTGGCGAACAGTGACAGGCTGTGTTTGGTATCCAATAATGTGTACGCGGTTGAAAGAGAACATAACAGTGAGGGGATGGAAGTACAGGAGGTCACGGGAGTGAAACGTACCCTGACGTGCACAAATGTACACCCTATAACTTTCATGAAACAAGTAGCTTTAATTGACAAGTATTAATAATAAATTTATTTTATTAATATGGAAACATTTGAGGACAAAGGAGAGCCTGTTGAGCAAATTATTGGAGTGTTCGATGATGAAATAAATATAAATTGCGGAAAAGTGCTATATGTGGACGCTGCAAAACAAATTTTTCCCGTGCCATCAAACATTTTACATGAAGCTGGCTTCCTCCATAACAGCCAAGAAAAAATTACTAATCTTCAAAATTTATACGAGACTGGGCAACTATGTGTGTACACATATGAACCTTTGCGAGGATCACAGGAAAAAATATCTACTAACACAAAAGAGCGTATCCAAAGAACACTAAGTAGCTTACCTCCAACATATCCAAGAGAAAAAATTCTCAACCTATTCACAGTGCAACCACTCACATATGTAATGCTAATCGACAGTGATGGAGGCTGTACACGCACATTAAAATATTTGAACGCATTTTCGCGATCGGTACAAAAGCGTCAGGGTAATGTTCATGCTTTTGTCGGGCTTCGAGCAGCAAGTGCAGCTGCCAGCTTGCTATCAGAAGTGAAAACGAAACCCAAAATGTTTTACGAATCACGAATACATATGCATTACTCCAGAATAAACGAAACACCCACTGATGACTGGCTTGAAAGCCTTATTGATAAAGATTCGGTACTTGCTGACATAGCAAAACGAGAAGAGCGTGACCGACATCAAGCTGAATATGAAGAAATGATTGAGTACTTTACAGCGCGATTACAGCCAGAGCATGCTGAAAAATGCATTTCCATAATTAAAATACAATTAGAGTCACGCCGTGAACTTGTGGTACAAGCACGTGATCTAGCGAAACTTGGAATTGCAGACATATTTGGAGCTAAGAAATTATACGAACAGTTTCTAGTACTAACAGGCTTAAGTAAGGATCAAGCTAAAGAAACGGAAACTCTCTATGATTTTTTCAAAAAATCATATGAATACGAGCTAGATGAATTCGAAAAGAAATTTGCATCCGAATAAGTAATACATATGCACGAAAAGTACAGCTCACGTGCTATCCTCTCTGCGTGAAACCCTCCGATTTCGTCCATCTCCACAACCACTCCACCTACTCTCTTTTAGAGGGTCTTCCGAGCGTGTACGAAATTGTGGATCGGGCGAAGGAACTGGGGCAAACCGCAGTGGGGCTCGCCGATAAAGGCTACACATACGGATTGATTGAGTTCTATCAAGCAGCCGAAAAAGCTGGCCTCAAACCGATTTTAGGGATTGAGACGTACATCGCGGCGCGCGGTAGGAAAGATAAAGAAAGCGGGGTGGATACGAAGCGTTATCCCATTACTCTCCTCTGTGAAACGCAGGAAGGATTCCATAATCTCCTATGCCTCGCGACGGAAGCGGCACTGGATGGGATGTACTACAAGCCGCGTGTAGATAAGGAGCTGCTGCAAAAATATGGAAAGGGACTGATCGCGCTCAGTGGACCGATTGGAGGAACGATTCCTCAGGCAGCGCTTGCGGAAGATAAGGCACGTGTGAAGAGCTTGGTAGAAGAATATCGCGGATACTTTGGAGAGAATAACTTGTACTTCGAGCTGATGGATTTACCAAATGTGAGTGGGCAAGCCGAAGTGAATCAACAGCTGATTGCGCTCGGAAAAGAATTGGGCGTGCCGGTGGTTGCAACATGTAACAGCCACTACTGCCGCATAGAAGACAGTGAAGCGCACGACGTTCTCCTCTGTATTCAAAAAAATGCACAGGTAGCAGACCCCGGACGCTTCTCTATGCGTGATTCCGATTTCTCCATGCGACCGTTTGAGGAAATGGAGAAGGCATTCGCACACATTCCAGAAGCGCTAGAAAATACGCGCGTGATTGCCGAGCGATGTAATCTCAGTTTCCAGTTTGGAAAATATAAAATTCCACGGTTCCCCGTTCCAGAAGGAAGAAGTGAAGAGGAAGAACTGACGGCTCTCTGTGAAAAAGGATTTAAAGAGAGGTACCCGGATGCACCTCCGGGACATCACGAACGATTGCTCTATGAGCTCAGCATCATCAAGCAAGTGGGTTTTGCCGGGTACTTTTTGATCGTGGCAGATTTTGTGCGCGAAGCAAAAAGAAGGGGCATTACTGTGGGCCCAGGACGTGGCTCTGCGGCTGGCTCAATGGTGAGCTACTGCCTGGGAATTACTGGAATAGACCCCATTCCTCATGGGCTCCTCTTTGAGCGCTTCCTTAATCCAGAACGCATCTCCATGCCAGATATAGATTTGGACTTTGCCGATACAAGAAGAGATGAAGTATTGGAGTACGTGAAACAAAAATACGGCAGCGAAAGAGTAGTGCAGATTTGTACGTTTGGAACGCTTGCCGCACGAGCCGCCGTGAAAGATGTGGGCCGCGCCTATGGCGTGCCGTTCCTCGAAATGAATAGCCTTGCGAAATTAATCCCTGAAAGACCCGGAACAAAACTGCAGGAAGCATTGGACACCGATGAAATGAAAGCGGCGTACGAAGGGAATGAGACCTACCGAAAAATTATCGATACGGCCCTGAAGCTAGAGGGCAAAGCGCGCCACGTTTCTATCCACGCGTGTGGGGTGATCATCAGTGAACAACCGGCCGTGGAGTACACAGCACTTCAACGTGCCCCCAAAGATGACCAAATCATCATCACGCAATTTTCGGCAAAGCCCCTTGAAGCACTGGGCCTTCTTAAAATGGATTTCCTTGGACTCACAAACCTCACCGTCATTCAAACAACTCTCGAAATTATTCAGCGCCTGTACGGCCGCACTATCGATATGACCCAGCTCCCGCTGGATGATAAAAAGACGTATGAGCTTTTACAGAGGGGAGATACCACCGGCGTTTTTCAGTTGGAATCAGCAGGAATGCGCAGGTACTTAAAACAACTAAAGCCCACGCAATTTGAAGATATCACGGCGATGGTCTCTTTATACCGTCCAGGACCGATGGAATGGATTCCCAGCTACATCAAACGCAAGCATGGACAGGAGGACGTGAAGTATCAACATGATGACTTGCGCCCAATTTTGGAACCCACCTACGGCATTGGTGTGTACCAAGAACAAGTGCTGCAAATCGCTCAAGTATTCGCAGGATTTTCTTTGGGAGAAGCAGATCTTTTGAGGCGTGCCATTGGAAAGAAAATAATGAAGGAGCTGATGGCTCAACGAGAAAAATTTATTGAGGGCGCGGCCGCAAAAGGGTATTCCAAAAAATTAGCCGAGGAAATTTTTGATGATGTTATCACCCCATTCGCTGGATATGGATTCAACAAATCACATGCAGCCGGCTACGCGCGCATCGCCTTTGAAACGGCCTATCTAAAAGCCCACTATCCAACAGAGTTCATGGCCGCCCTGCTTTCGGGAGATTCACAAAAAACAGATCGTGTGATGATTGAAATAGAGGAATGCCGAGCAATGAATATTTCGGTGTTGCCGCCAGATATTAATGAATCTCTCCGGCACTTCACGGTCATTCCCCCGCCCGATAAAAAAGCGACTGCAGAAGATGCCCCCATTGGATCCATTCGCTTTGGGCTTTCTGCAGTCAAAGGAATTGGCGATAGCTCTGTACAGCAGTTGATAACTGTACGTGAACAAGGGGGGCCTTTTGCAACGCTAGAAGATTTTGCCAAACGCATTCCCAGTAAAGTACTGAATAAAAAAACCCTCGAGGCGCTGGCTAAAAGTGGTGCGCTGGATTCGGTTGGTGAACGAAAAACAATCATTGAACACTACGAAAAAATCGTTGCCTTTTCAAAGGCAGCCGGAGATGTGGGGGCCACTCAAACTGACCTTTTTGGATCCATGGAGGGGGGAATGGACGAGAGCAAAATTGAATTCCCAGAAACAGACAAAGCAACCAACCTTGAAAAATTACGATGGGAAAAAGAGACATTGGGAATGTATGTAAGCAGCCACCCACTAGCCGGGCTGCGCAAATACATTGGAAAAAAAGCACAATTGATTGCGAATTTAACTCAAAAAGAAGCCGGCAAAAAAATTACGCTCGCGGGCATTGAGGAAGGCATTAAAAAGATCACAACCAAAAAAGGAGAGACGATGGCAATTGTGAGCCTGGAAGATCCTACCGGAAAAATTGAAGTGACGCTTTTCCCGCGCGTGTACCAAGAAGTGGCTGCAATTCTGGAAATGCCAGATATTGTACTTGTGATTGCAGGCACGCTGGATATGCGAGGGGGAGCCCTGCAAATGAGGGCGGAAGCCGTGAAAAAGGCATCGCTCGCAACGATGATTCGGAAGGCTAAGGACGAGGGGTTCTTTGATGAAGAAGAAGCAGCACGTGGTTTCAGCGCCCGAATTGCACAAGAAACCGACGAGGAAACAATGGAAATGGTAGACGAAGAAGGAAACGTGATTGCTGGAGAAACGGTCTCACTAAAAAACAAGGAGGAACTAGCAGATGATTTTTTGGGGCCACTAGGGAGGTGGATTGTGACTGGCATGAAGGAGGAGGAAGCGATGAGAGCTGTTGGGTTGGCAGAAGAAAATTCTCAGAAAGGGATAGGGGTAGGGGTAGGACAAGAAAAAAACCCTAGCCCAAGCCCTAGTCCATCCTCCACCGCGCCAAATTCGACAAACAACCCAGATACATCTTCAATTTCCGTCCACACAATCCCTCTCCCCCCTCGCGCTCCCCGCCAACTCCTCCTCGACCTCAAAGGCGTATTTCAAACCTTCCCCGGTAAAGAAAAGATTCAGCTGAAGATTGGAGAGCAGCTCATTCCCGTTCCTCTCACCGTGACCATGTCGACAATTCTAGAAAATAAAATTGAAGAGATTGAGAAGTATGCTGAAAAAGCTGTGTGAGAGTATTAGGCATTAGAATAATAGAATAATGGGACAACGTAGCGTGTCATGGTGAGCTTGTCGAACCATGGCACGCGGTCCCTCTGCAACGAACGACCTTGTCATCCTTGATGGACCGCATGTCGCCCTTCGACAAGCTCAGGGTGACATGCTTGGTTTACGAAATTATCCCATTATTCCAATCCCTATTACTCCATTACTCTAATTTTTAT
>CAZJPS010000043.1:0-10311 GCA_964548055.1 uncultured Candidatus Peribacteria bacterium | reverse complement strand
CGCCCTCCTCTCCATTCTGTAGTACTTTGGTGGCAGAAGACGGGGATTACCCTTTTTAAAAAAACCTTTATCACCTTTGTCCCTTTTATCCCCTTTTAAACCTTTGTCCCTTTTCACAAAATCGGTTTCTTTAGCAACTACGCTCTCTCTTTATACATCCCCGTCTCTGTATTCACGATTACTTTCTCTCCTTCGTTAATAAACAGAGGAACGTTCACGGTAAGGCCTGTATCCATCGTGGCAGGCTTATTGCCGCCGGTGGCTGTATCGCCTTTCACGCCTGGGATGGTCTCTTTTACAGTGAGAGTGACGGTGGAAGGTAATTTAATTCCAATGGGATTATCTCCGTACATCAGGGCATCAACCTCTAATCCATCTGTGAGGTATTCCACCATTCCTTCTAACGTGTCTTTTTGCAGAGCAAATTGGTCGTAGGTTTCTAGGTCCATGAACGTGCAGGAATCACTGTCGCCATACAGATATTGCACATGGCGATAACCCACATCTGCCTGCTCAATCTTTTCACTTCCCTGGAAGTTCTTTGCCATAATAACCCCTGTTTTGAGGTTTTTTAATTTACACTGCATGTTCGCTTTACTTTGGCTTTTGCGGCCAAACTGCGAAGAGAGCACAAGATACGGCTCTCCATCGATTTGAATTGCTCTTCCGGGCTTAAGATCAGTGATGGTATACATAGTCAGGCGACCGTAGCAGGAGCAAATAAAAGATGCAATGAACCTCCTGCCTTTGTAAAAGCAGGCAACCTCCTGCAAAGGTTGGGGGAAATTGTGAGAGAACGAGTGTTTTTCGTCAAGGCTGAACTCCTGTTGGCAGGGAGGGAGGGACCTTTCTTTGCTTCTTTATTCTACAGACCCCGTACCGCTTGCTTTGTTCTCCGATACCTTGTGCATCTCGGCTTTTATATACTCAGCCAAACTTGTATCCGAAAGTGCTCGGTAGAGCTTGCGGAGTATCTTTCCTTGATCTGGGTGACCCTCTATACGGTGCAACTCAATTCGTAACTGCTCTTTGCGTGCCTGAATGGATGTTACTCCCTTCGTAATGCGATTCTCCATTTGGCGCACCATCGAATCCATCTCACTGTCCGTGAGGGCGATGGGCGCAAGAACTGTGCCTGCAGACACTCGCAATGCTCTTCGCTCTGCAAGCGAGATATCTTCAGGAAGCACCTCTGCGTCTTTTGCGTCATCCTTTGGTTCTATCGCCGCTGCGAGAGATGTAATCGTTGCTTCCACTTCGCGCTGCACATCGGTTTGGATGGGTGTTCCTTCTCCAGAAATCACAATTGGCAGAGCTGATTTTAGTTTTTCTAATTCTACTTTTGCGGTCTGCATCTCCCCTTCGTCTGCATGCCGCTTTGCAGCAGAAAGCTGATCTAAAATATCAGCAGATTCAGTATCAGGCTTATCTACAGGTAATGCTGCAATGGTATCTCGTATTGTCTGTTTTAATACATAGCTGGGGTCATCTGGTAGTGCGGCTGCAACATCGGCTGTGGCTTCTCTAACTACCTCTTTCTCGAGCAAGGACTGAACAGTGGCATTGCTGCCAGAACCGCTTGCAATTGCTAGCAGTGTCTCCTTGTATTCGCGCAAAGGCTGCTTTGCTTCTTCCTCATTTCCTTGCTTGATAAGTGCAGCTGCTTCATTCAAACGAGTATTTGCATTTGTGATCATTTTTTTAGCCCGAGCTTCGCTTCCAAAGGTAAAGAGCATATCTACCGCTTCTGCAAGCCTTTTCGCTGGGTACAAACCCGAATCTGGCAGAATGCCTGCGCTTGCAGCGTGTCGCTCCTGTTGCATTTGTGCAATTTCGCGCTGGTGCACTGCATCTTTTGCAATGTTGTTTGTTGCCCACGCCGTGTCTGTATCAGCTATATCGGATTTCGTGATGAGAGGAATGTTATCTTTTTGCAACTTCACTTTCTCTCCAGCTACCAAAAACATTTGCTTGCCTCTGCGGAGTACTGAAGCACTGCGATACCACACCTGCACATCAGCATTCGATCCATTTTGCGTAATGGATGTACTCCCTTCGTGCACTACAACTCTGCCCTGTACTGTACCTATGGCAAGGCCCTCAAGATGGCGAGGGATGAGGCCAAGTACCCACAGAGAACCGTTTTGTAACGACACATCAGGAACCGTATCGGGCTCTGCAGGTCGATCAGAAAAATCGTTGAGGGAAAGCGTAGAATGAGCTGCCATTCGAATAACAGCATCATCGTATAAAATGATCGTAGCTTCACCTTCTTGTGTGCGAAGAGTAGTGGGTTTGTAGAGGGTTATTTCATTTTCTACCTGTTGCCACAGACCACCTATAAGCATTTCCACCTGCCCACGCGTAGGCACCACCTGCACGCTGGCCACCGCCCCCGTGGGCTGAGCTAAAAAGAGGAAGGGACTTACACGTACAACAAAAAGCAGAATGGAAAAGGCTGCAACAAGCTTAATAGGCCGTGATACAAGCACATGCACGTACGATGGCTGTAAGCGCATCTGGATTCGTTGCCACAGAGTGAGTGATACATCACCGTCAGGCGAGAGAGAATCGCGTACAGAATCCCACAGCGAAGGCTGAAGAGGAGAAAATGACGATGAAATACGAGCCCACACTTTCTGCTGAAAGGTGCGATGGGGCACGAGTGACTCGCGCGCTTGCTCTAAAAATGTAGGAGCAGCCATTCTTGCCTGCATGCGGCTACGCACACGATCTTTGGTTGCCTTCCCTGGATGCACAGCAGACTGCGCTTTTCGAAGCAGTTCGCCGGGTGCCGATGAGGAATCGAGGGGCTCCCTGTTCATATTATTCGTACTATAAAACGGACAGAAATGGCTTCTGTTACACTCATATCACATATTTGATTGCTTCTTTTCTAGTCCCCAGTAACGAGGATCCCGTGCCTCGAAGCGCCTGTAAGGAGTTATAGAAGGCATTGTGCTGAATTCTTGCACAGGCGCCGATGTTTTGATCGCAAAGTGGCATTATTCTCGCATTTCGGAAGGTAATAGCTTTTCTAGCTTGCGAAGGGCACGGAAACGCAAGATACGTATGCCTCCTTCTGTTTTGCGCATCACTCTTGCCACTTCTGCTGTTGGCAAATCTGCAATGTAGGAAAGCAAAAGAACATCTCGATATCGCTTAGGAAGAGCATTCAAAGCTTTCCGAACAACCCGCACAACATCCTTATTTTTTACACGCGCATCTGCTCTGTTCAGCTCATCGGGATCTGCCAGTTCTTCCCCTACTTCTTCAAACGCACGTTCCTTTCTGTAGGTATCAATCACTGCATGGCGCGCAATGCGGAAGAGCCATGCCCCGAAAGGAATTCCCTTACTTTGACGATATTGATGCAGCTTCTCCCACGTTTTCACAAACACATCTGCAACCACATCCTCTACTAGTTCTGCAGGAGCGCGGAAAGCCGTATAGCGATAGATGGGAAGAAAGAAGTGCTCGTACAATTTCTCAAACGCCTGTGTATCCCCCTCCTGCGCAAGTAGTACCAGAGCCTGTAACTCCTCTTCCGTGAGCGGTTCTTGAACCATGGGAACGTAGTGTATCGTAAAAGCATATCAGAAACACGCTTTGATACACTCTTCTACAACTTACCGTACCGGTGAAAGAAAACGTGCGAGGTCAAAATCTATAATATACGACCGAAACGAATCACCGTGCCTTTCCACACAAAAATTTTCTCGTCCTGTGTTTCGGTGATTAATCCCCAATGTTTCTAGAACTCGAACAATATTGTCCTGCTGTGCAAATATCTGTGCTCGACTCGCTTCGTGCTGTGGATCGCTATCTAAAAAAGCTGATGTACTTTTGCCAAGTACTCCGCACGTCACACTGTATGTTCCATCTTTATTCATTCGTACTCTTAATTTTCCATTTTTTTGTAAAATTGGTTCTACAGGGATGTACGTAAATCCTGCTTCTTTCCACGCAGCATCAGATGTAAAAGCCTTTTTCCATGTTTCATATGCTTCTTTAGGAAGAATTCGGATCATTGCCTTTCCTACGAAAGAACCCCCCAAAACTATGGTACGAGAATCATCCCCTACTTTTGCAAAAGCACGCCTACGTATACCGTCTTCAAAAAAATCTGATTCCTGTGCAGCGTATAATCGCTGATGACGAATATCATCGGACAAATGTGCAAGAGGATACTTTGCGTATGCCCTCACTTTTTCATCTGGATCAGAGCGAAGAATACGATGAAGTTCTGGAACTGCCTCTCGAATTTTCAAAGCCCATACATGGATGATCCCATTCATTCGTACACCAGCATCCGGGCTTGTGAGCATTGCAAGATATGAATGAATTTTATCGGTATGCGTCTGTATTTGGTGGCCCTCATCACAGTGAGAGGGAGTGTGTTCGGCCACCAGTTTTTCTGGCAAGGTGGATATTTTTAACATTTGTATTTATATTATACAATAATATTACTAATATGCAAAAAACTTCTGTTAGCATAACACTACATTTCTAAGCGCCGTCTTGCACATGGGCTACTCCCACTCAATCGTCGCCGGTGGCTTATTCGTCAGATCAATAAACACCAGATCAATACCTGATATTTCCATCACTCGCTCCGTCATTTTTTGTAGAACTTTTTCTGGAATGGCCACTGCATTTGCCGTCATCGCATCGGTGGAGGCGATGGGCCGGAGCACGATAGATTGGCCTCCTTTGTGTACTCCAAATGGAAGTAACACGACGGGGAATTGCCAGATATCTTTTTGCAGATTCGCAGCTTCCATTTCTTCCTGAATCACACTGTCGGCTTCGCGCAGAAGATCCGCACGCTCACGAGTGAGATATCCAGCTGTGAATTCGAACTTTGGAACGTCTGGACGTGATGTGCAGAGGAGCACACGGCTGAACGCTGGATTCGTATTGGGAATCAATGTCGCAAAATGCAGAAAATCTTCGGTGATGTGGTGCGGACGATCCGAAAACAGTGCGAGTGCGTGGCGGTACGTGCGTCCATCACCCTGCACACCAACGGATTTCACTGGAAGCACCGCGTGAGCAACAGGCAAATTAATATCAGAGTGATTGGAAGGCTCGGGAGACGCGGCACACAGAATACGCACGCCTAAACCTGGACCTGGAAATGGATGACGCCACACAAGTTCGTGCGGAAGACCGAGTTCTTCGCCGAGTGTACGCACTTCATCTTTATAAAGTTCCTTCAGAGGTTCTACCACAAGTCCTTTCTCCATCATTTTCTGAATGGCATCCACTCTATTGTGATGTGTCTTGATACGATCAGCATGCTTAGTGCCTCCTGTTTCGATCGTGTCTGGATAAATAGTGCCCTGACCCAGCATCCAACCTTCGCGCAGCGGAGGTTGCCCGCCGTAGCCTTGGCGAAGGAGGGCATTATTTCCATCGGCGGCTGCACTACGGCTGGCAGGCCCCTCCACCTGGAATCCCATTCCTTTACTCACACGTTTTTGCACAGCGAGGAAGGTATCACCAATAATTTTCCGCTTTTCTTCTGGTTCATATACACCTTTCAAATTTGCAAAAAATTCATCCGATGCATCTTCCACGTGCAGATTGTCGATACCCAATTTTTGAAAGGCAGACTGGATAAGCGCCACTTCGTTCTTGCGCATGAGGCCGGTATCCACAAGCAATCCTTGCACGCGCTTAGAACCCAACACTTTATTGAGCAGTGTGAACGCGACGGTGGAATCCACCCCTCCGGATACAAGCATGAAGACTTTCTTATCCCCCACTTCTTTCTTCACCTGCTCCCCCACATGCTCCGCAAAACTATCGATGGACCAAGGTGAAGGTTCACACAGTTCTACAAAATGCTGCAGCATGTCCATGCCGTGTTCGGTATGTGCTACCTCTACGTGAAACTGCACACCATAGATGTGCCGTTTTTCATCTGCCATTCCTGCAAGCAGACAATCTGGAGACTGTGCAGTGTGTACAAATCCCTCGGGAAGTTTTGTTACTTCATCCCCGTGCGACATCCATACAGAAAGTTTTTTGGGGAGACCTTTGAAGAGCTTCCCCGCATGTAAAATTTCGATAGGCGCGTGCCCATATTCCTTTGTTTTTCCGGGCTCCACTTTGCCTCCCAACGCATGTGCAAGCCACTGATGTCCGTAGCAGAGTCCCAAGATTGGAATGCCCATTTTCACAATATCCGGATCAGCCTGAGGACTTCCTTTGTCGTACACACTCTGTGGCCCACCCGAAAGAATGATCCCCGCAGCACCCTGTAATTCCTTTGCTGATGTTTCCGCTACCCGTATTTCCGAATACGCTCCCAATCTCCGCACCCTATTCGCAATCAAATGGGCATACTGCCCCCCACAGTCCAATATGACGATGGATCCAGGGTGAAGCATGCGGATACTGTAGCGCAAAACAGATTGGAAACAGAGTTTTCTTTGACTCCAGTAGTAAAAATGTAAATGCTTTCAGTATGCAGAAGAATCAAGCCCATTCGGGTATTGTTGATAATACAGAAATGTTGTATAATGTATATATTGTGGACAGTACCTCTCCCACCAAACACCTAGGAGGCAGTGGCCCCGAGCAGGAACGTACAAAGCATCAGTTGCTCAAACCAACGTCTTCTCTTGCTAGAATTGCAGATGCTTTTAGAAGACGTTTACGGAACTTTGGATATCTTACGGAGGGGGGCGCCCAGGAGGTGTATCGACGGATACGGACAGCAAAATCGAACACAAAGACGAGCAAATTGATTGTAAAAATTGATAAACAAGGAACGGTCCTTCCAAGGGAAAGAACTGAGCAGACTGTTCAAGAAGAAAGAAAACGGCAAGCCCTTTTAGGAGAATACTTTCCTCACAAAAATATTGCACATGTACATCATTTTTCTGTGAAAGCAGACCCGCGCAATAGCTTTCCTATGGCAACACAACTTGCCGTCCCACAAATACTCGCTCATAAAAACTCAACATACTGTTTTAGAACTCAATACTGCGAAATCGAACGTGAAGATAGCTCTCAAGAATTCCTCAATGCATACGCACAGATGAGTGATTCACTTCTGACCGATACAACAATTCCATGTGAAATGGATACCTTTTTTACTGAGCAGATATCGGATGATGTAAGAAACCTCTTAGACGAATCTCAAAAAAATCCGCAGTGCAAAGAGATGCTGAAAGATTTTGTACAGCGTTGCATCCGAATGTTCCGAGAAACAGGAGAAATTGTGGATACAATTGGAAACAATAATATCATTTTTTTCCGTGAAAACGGCGAGTGGAAATACAAGCTTGTGGATCCACTGTTGCCACTAGAAACCGCCAAAGCAATGAAAAATGCACAGACTATCGTGCAGTCTTACATAGACTATGGACTGACCGGCGAAACATGCTGCCTTTTGCTTAATCTGTTCAATTTTGCACGTTCCATTAATGGGATGGCAGTGCTTCTTGGAATAGAGGAACGTGTACATGTCTTACCAAAAGACTTTGAAAGAGGAAAAATTACATTCCCGTGGGAGAAATTTTACAACGAAACTCATAGACTTCTTCATCCTTCTCAAAAAACCCCTACACCAGAATTTGCTGATCATGAACAGAAAAACACTGATGACTTAGTTACAATATTGACCAATAAACAGAAAAGGTGAAAGCTACCATCTATTCTTGATACGCTCCGAGCAGAGGCGATGCGCACAAGCGTTCAATTAGGAGAACAGTGCTCCTTACCAGCTTTTCAAGAACGTGTTTTAAAACCCTATTGGGACGGAAATGCGTCTCAAAGCGAGCGTGCTTTTGCAGTAGTACAAGCGAGGGTAAATACTGCCGAACAAATGATTTTTTCATGGCCTTTGGATCTCCAGATGCGCGCAATTATAGAAACGGAATGGGTGGAGCCATATCTTATGCAACAACTATTCTACTGGAGAAGAATCTTTTACTCTCATGTCATGAATGTTATGGGATGGGCGGGACCAAAAGCGGTATGCACAATAGCCAATGTTCCTGTCCAAGGACTTATTATGAAAGAATGGCTGCTTCAAGCAGGACTTATTCCCGAAATTTGGGAAGGCTTGAAAGTGCCTGCTCCTCCTCGATTGGAAAAGAGGGCTTAAAAAGTGTCATTGCGCTTATAACCCACACAGAATATGCAGTGGCACTCTCCTCCCACGCGTGCAAAAAGAGTGAAGCGATACTCACCCCCAAGAATGCGAACGTGACAGCAATATTAAGAGGAGATAACGAGAAACGAGAAACGAACAAACGAACAATAAGTACTATCAGAGTGATATAAAGCACAAACCCAATCACTCCCAATTCTACGCCTATCTGTAGATACCCGTTTTCTGGAAGGAACGGACATTTGCATTCGCGATCAAGGGGTTGCACCTGAGTAGAACCTACAAACACGCATAAATCAGCATGATCCAATGCCCACGAAGAATCCTCTCCTGTTTCCAAATATACACACGCGTCACTCGTTCTATTACTAGCAGGCCCCGCGCTTCCAAGCCCAAGACCAAACGGATGCGCAATCATCACCTGAATCGCTTCCAGAGGCCGCGCAATGTGATCACGCGAAGAAGCAGTGCGTAGTAAAATATTTGGAGCAAATACAGCTAGGGCGATAACCGTTGTGCCTATAAACGCACCGAGCGAAAGAAAGAATGAAACCCGAAAATCCTTCGGCACTTTCATCCATGCAGCAATCAAAAGAATGACGGCGGCGGAAATCCACGCTGCTCTAGAAAAAGTGAAGAGGATACCTACCAACACTAGAACGGCAATGAGCGGTGATCGGTGAGCGGCTAGCTTATTAAAACTACTTATCGCTAATCGCTTACCGCTTACCGCTTGAGCAGCAAGTATAGAAAGAGGAATCAGCAACCATATCCCCAACTGGTTTGGCCCACTCATCACGCTTTGCATCCTCCGGATCATCCCTCCTCCAATCTGCTGAAAAGGGGCCAAGGGGCCTCCAGGGACATAAAGGGAATGAAGATCGGAGTATCCAAGTGCTCTAAAGAATGAAGCAGGAAGGATCAAACTGAGAAGACCGTAAAGAACAATGATGACTGCGCTCACGATGACAACTTTGAATACACGCTGTATGAACAGTTCTGACCACGGCACACGCCGCACAAGAAGAAAGGCGACGAGGGGGAGGAAATCGTATTTGAAACCAAGAAGTAAGTGGAAAGTGGAAAGTGGAAAGTTGAGAGTTGAAACAATTACTGCAAGAAAAATTAATCCAGCAATACACAAATCGATCCAGTCCCAGTGAAACCTCATAACTGTCCACTTTCCACTCTCAACTTTCAACTTTTGCTGAATAAGTTCAATAAAAGCTATAACTAGAATAATCAAAAGAAGAAGCTCTTTCCAAAATGCCAATACTCCCAAAGGTGCATGATCCGGTCCTGCAATCACTTTTGTTACTACTGTCACCAAAAAAGCATGAAATGGCAGCAGGGCGATGAGGATGAGCGAAAGGTATTCGCGGAGGGAGCGGATCACGATCTGATTATAGCCCTACTCTTTCCTCTTCTGTGCGGAATATTTCTCCCGTCTTCAGTACCTTTTCCACAACATCAATACACTTCGCGCTCACGTCGTTTCCGTAGATTTTAGGAGCTTTGCGCATGTCCTTATTATCCCATGCAAATTCGATAAGGGATTTGATGGTGGCTGCATCGGTAGGTGGTGCAATGATATTGCCACCACACATGATTGATTCGCTACGATCGGAGCCAAAACGGAGGGTAACGCACGGAACACCCAGCACGTTCATTTCCTCCTGCATAGAACCAGAATCTGTGGCACATACAGCCGCTTTATTCATCGCGGCAATCACATCGGTGTACTCTGCCCACACGGGCGATAACACGAAGTTCTTGTGCTTTTTTGCAAGTGATTGAATCTCATCGCGCAAACCATATCGATCAAACGCTGCTTCGGTTTGGAACATGGTAATAAGAAGTACCTTTCGATCTTCCTCAATCAGGCTCTTCATCGCATCATAAATAGATCGGAAACGTTTTTCCGACATGCAGTTTTCCCTGCGATGAATGCAAAAACGCACAAAGTCCCCATCTGCAAGCACTGGATATTTATCAAAGATTTTCGAATTTTTTGCATTCCGCAGCGCTTCTTCAGTTGCATCAACCACAGAATTTCCCACCACAAAAATACGATCATCTGGAAACCCTTCGCTCTGCATAAATTGACGGTACAGTTCCACAGGAGCCAAATGCACTCCTGTCCCCGCTTCTCTACACCTCGTATTAAATTGTTCCGTATACGG
>CAZJPS010000042.1:0-10514 GCA_964548055.1 uncultured Candidatus Peribacteria bacterium | reverse complement strand
TTTCACTTAGCCTCCACATCATTTCTGCCATTTCACCCCGTGTAATTGGGTCATCAAGCTTTGAAATAGAAGGAGGAATTGCTTTTGATGACTCCAAAGCCCGAGCATATGGCTCGTACCAATCAGGAGAGTACTGATCTACTGATTGTTTATATGCGAGCGCTAAAATTTTTCCTGCTTCAACAAAACTTACATTCTTTTCAGGATAAAACTTGCCGTCTGGGTACCCTGACACAATACCTTCATTTTTTGCTGCACAAATGTATTTTGCAAACCATTCACTATGCACATCTGGAAAACAATTCGCAGTAGCATCTGCGATGGTTGTTCCTCGCTCTTCCAAAATTATTTTTAGAAACTCAGCGCGATTTATATGATTATTTGCTTTGAAAGTGCCATCACTGTATCCCTCAAGAACGCCATCTTTTTGGAGAGCGTGAATTGCGGTGCTGTACTGTACAGATGTAGATACATCGCTGAATGCTAATGCGGGGATCGGGATGCATTGTATAAAAACACTAGATCCTGCGAGGAATGCCAGAATGCGAAGACGGAGAGCACTCATACAGTGAGGGGTAAAAAAGTGTGAAAGGAATTGCACGCAAAACGCGGTATCCAATGATACTACGTTTGATTGTATAAAACGTTACACAGTACTTTTCAGAACCCTCTGGACGATTGTATAGATCTCTTGTCCAGTTTCTTGTTTAGTTTTGGAAGAATCTACGATCTGGATGCTAGGATCAATTTTTGCGAGAGCAGTGTATTCTTCATGTATTTTACGTTGTAATTGCTCTTCTTCAAAAATATCGCGCTCTGTTCTTTTTTCCATCCGTTTCAATGCCACTTCCAGTGGCGGGAGGGTGAAGATGACACAGTCGGGTTTCATAAATTTATCATTCAGAGCTTGTAATTCCCTTGTATCAATTCCCTGCGCCTTAGCATATACCATCGTGGAATATGTGTAGCGATCGGAGATGACAATTTTTCCTTCAAAGTACGCAGGCTCTATGACTGTAGAAACATGCCAAGAGCGATCAGCACAAAAAAGGAGCTGAAGTGCGAGTGGATTTATTGAAGTGCCGTTTCGCAGTAACTGGCGAATCCATGCTCCAATTGGTCCATCCGTTGGCTCTGCAGTTATAGCCACATTTAGCCCTTCTTTTTGTAATTGTTCACAGAGCATTTTTGTATGTGTAGTGGTGCCAGCACCATCGGGGCCATCGATGACGATAAATTTCCCAGGCATATGTTGAGTATAGAGGCTATGCGGGAATTTTAGTATGCAGGTTTTAATTCAGCCGGAGAGGGGATCCTTGTGAGAACTTGGACATGCATTACTTTGCCAAATTCAAGGGGAGCTTCTACTCCTTCTCTTTTATCGCGGTGGTACACCAATGCGAGCCAAGATCCAGTTTCAGTGCTTGAGTCTGGTAGGGCTTGGAATGTTGCTTCAATTTTAGCGTTGCCACGAGCATCGGTGTGAACGGGGTTTCCAGCCTGCTTTGGTTTTGTGCATGGCGATTCAACAGTTTTGTTCTTGGAAACTCGCAGACACCAAAGTGAATAGTTGCTATTGGCGAGTAGATTTGAAAAAGATGCTTTGAGAGAGGCAATTCCATTCTCTGCTTTATATGTACCTTTACCATTGGCTGATACCCATCTTACTAAAGAGACCCCCATGCGATCACCTTTCTCAAAAGGTCCAATGGAATTTTTCCCCGTTCCATAAAAATCATGTGGTACAGGATTTTTTGATGCATACACTGCTCCTTTAAAAATATGAGCTCGTTCTTCGGGGGTTCTAGAATCCGCTGCATCAAACCGCGTGACGGTTGGAGAAGAAGGCATGGCTGCAACAAATACATCTTGTTCTTGCATACCCATATCCAAAAAGCTCTCAAAATCTACATTTGCAGACAGATTTGTTATTGGTAGTGGGATGTTGCTTATGCGAGGTTTTTCTTTTGTACATGCACCGAGCAAGCAACACCCAATCATCAGAATGAGAATATCTCTGTGCATAGATATAAACGTACGGCGTTCCTATGTCTAAATCAAGTTTTGGAACGCAAAAAAAGCCGCACCCTTGGGAGAGTGCGGCTTTGCGACTGCAATTAAAATCCATCCATGCCTTCCATCCCTCCACCTGGACCTGCAGGTATAGGCTCTTTCTTTTCGGGGATGTCGGTCACGGCTACCTCGAGCGTGAGGAACATGGCTGCCACAGAAGCTGCGTTTTCGAGCGCCGAACGGGTTACTTTTTTTGGATCAATCACCATCGCTTTTACAAGATCTTCGTACTTGCCACTCATGGCGTTGTACCCAACGTTTCCCTTTTCTCCTTTAACTTTTTCAACTACCACGCGGCCTTCCACTCCTGCGTTATCTGCAATGTGCATGGCAGGGGCTGCGAGAGCGCCTTTAATAATGTCTACACCAATCTGCTCATCATCGTTCTGAACCTTTACTTTTTCCAAAGAGGAAATAGCGCGAATAAAAGCTGTGCCTCCACCGGCCACAATTCCTTCTTCAGCCGCAGCGCGTGTAGCACTGAGAGCATCTTCCACTCTGTGTTGCTTCTCTTTCTGTTCTACTTCTGTTGCAGCTCCTACTTTTACAACCGCAACCCCTCCTGAAAGTTTAGCAAGCCGCTCTTGTAATTTCTCTCTGTCGAAATCTGATTTTGTGTCTGCAATGTTCGATTTGATTTCACTACAGCGAGCATCAATATCAGCCTTGCGTCCACCTCCATCAATGATGGTGCAATTATCTTTTGTTACTACTACTCTGCGTGCGGTTCCAAGGTCTTCAATTGTTGCATTTTCAAGTTTCAGCCCCACTTCTTCACTAATGACGCGTCCTCCCGTAAGGATAGCTATGTCTTTTAACATTTCTTTGCGACGATCCCCAAATGCGGGTGCTTTTACGGCAAGTGTGTGGAAGATGCCGCGCAACTTATTTACCACAAGCGTTGCGAGTGCTTCTCCATCTACGTTCTCCGCAATTATGACAAGTTCCTTGCGTCCTTTCTGAGCCATGCTTTCAAGAAGTGGTAGAATTTCTTGAATAGATCCAATTTTTTTATCGGTGATCAGGATGTATGGCTTTTCAAAAATTGCCTTCATACTGGCTGGATCTGTTACAAAGTATGCAGAAATGTATCCCTGATCGAACTGCATTCCTTCTACAAATTCTTTTTCCAGTCCCAGGGTTTGCCCTGCTTCCACAGTCACTACTCCATCTTTGCCTACTTCATCAATTACTTCGGCAATCACGTTTCCAATTTCTTCATCTTGTGCAGAAATAGTGGCAACAGCTGCAAATTCTTCCTTCTTTGTGATCGTCTTCTTTTGCGTCTCTAGATGAGCAGATACCGCTTCTACGGCTTTCATGATACCGCTCTTAATAGAGATGGCATTTTTACCAGAACCTAGGTGCTTAAGGCCTTCTTGCATGATTGCATGGGCAAGCACTGTTGCTGTGGTGGTGCCATCACCTGCAGCATCATTTGTTTTAATAGCAGCTTCTTTTACAAGCTGTGCTCCCATGTTTTCAAAAGAATCAGGAAGCTCTATTTCTTTCGCAACAGTCACTCCATCTTTAGTGACTGTAGGACCGCCGTATTTTTTTTCGATACACACGTTGCGACCCATAGGGCCCATTGTTGCGGAAACAGCTCGTGCAAGCTTTGCAACGCCTTTTAGAATACGTTCACGTGCGTCATTGCTGAAAATAATTTGCTTAGACATAAGAAAATGAGGGAAAAGGGAGAAATTACGCGGTCTTCATTTTGCCGAGTACAGAATCGAGATGCAGTACTTTTAATTCTACATCTTTACCATTGGAATCTTTTACTTTTAGATCGTCACCTGCGTAACGACCAAAGAGAACATGCTCACCCACTTTTAAGAATTCCCGTGGGTCTATGGAATCTTTACCAATACCACCTGTGCCGAGTGCAATCACTACTCCTTCCTGTGGCTTCTCACCGGAAGCAGTATCTGGAATGATAAGGCCCGATTTCGTAGTTGTTTCTTTTTCTATTGGCATCACCACTACGCGGTCGCCAATGGGTTCAATATTAATTGCAAGCTTCATGGTCGGTTTTGATGCTGCCATACAGAGTGGGGGAAAGAGTGCCCGCATTTGCGGGATAAGATGAGAAAAGTGAATGGAATTAGCAGTCGCAATTGTAGAGTGCTGATTAACCGTGTCAAGAGCTGTACACAGAACTCGCTCTGAGACGTCTTTACAAATGTCATGCATGATTCTCCATCCGAGCGGCCTGGGTTTATTGTTGCCTCTGTGGTTCTGATAGTTGCTTTACTTGGAGTTTCTCTTTATTTTTTATTGTATCGCTCAAATAATTTACGAGCAGATCTCCCAATGGAAGTTGTGGAAAAAAAAGAGACAAGCGATCAGCCTTCTTCTTTACGAGGAGGCATTGGTACTCTTATTCAAGCTAGCGATTCAGCGCATGTGCCTGAAACGTTTGCCGGTTGGCAGTCATCTATATCCTCTTTGTACGCACGACAGAAAGAAGAAGGAATACTCTTCCCCTCTACAAACGAGGCAAATACTGCCACTTCGGAAGCGCCTCGTGCTACCACTGTTACTCGCAGGGCTCCACTCAGATGCCGTTACAGATCCAGGAGTATTACATCCAACATTCCATCCCGAAAAAAATTTTGTAGCGATGTGGGTTTTGTTACTCCCGGTATTGCGGATGGGGATTGTCCGCTTTCAGCTTGTGTGCTTTTGTGGGGGGATGATGAGAAGAGTGATGCTTTTATTGAATGGTGATGCGCGAGCGTAAAAGGGGACAAAGGTTTTAAAGGGGACAAAAGGGACAAAGGTCTTTTACTAAAAACCTTTGTCACCTTTACAACCTTTATGCCCTTTGTCCCCTTTTCCAAGTACTGGTGAAACTTCTACCTATGAAACAGCAGAGTATAGTCCGCCACTGGCATATCTGCCTTTGCACACTCTGGAATATCGCGCGTATACACACTCCATAGTGTTCCTTGTGTAAGGTTCACTAAATCTGGAATGCGTTCCTCGAAGATGACGATGAGAGGGGATTCTGAGAGACGCTTTGAGAACATGTCGGCAAAAACCGGAATTGTGCGATCCAAATTCCAGGTGAGATTGGTGTAACTGGATCCGTACACAGAATGCTTGGTATACGCCCACAAATTTTCTCCTTCCCATCCGTAGAAGATGTAACGCTCAAAATCACATTGATCCATCAGGTGATCTAAACGCTCGGCATTTTGATGGAACGTTTTTTCGGCCGGGTCCGTTTGCAATGGATCTATGGCTCTTGCGGTTGGAAAGATGAATACACCTATGAGTGCTGTGATGAGTGAAACAGACACCAGTATCCGTTGCTGAAAAATAGAGAGCCAAGAAAGAATCGCTTTTGCACTTATGGAAAGCAAAAGAACGTAGAGGGGAATTGCGACAATAAAATGATGAGGATAAAATTTTGCACTAAGCCCAACGAAGGTAGAAGTGAAATAAATGCACACTGAAATCACAATCGCTCTACGCATGAGTGATGCTCGTTCTTGCGTTTCAGTAAGGAACCAAAGGAGTACATATCCAGCTGCTGTGCTGAGTACGGTATAAAGAAGGAGTGTGGTTGTATCAATGGCTGTAAGCTTTGTATCTGTCGCAAGTAGAATAAGTGGAAATGGAATGAAGGGAGAAATAACGGCCGCAAAAAATGCAATGCACGCAATTACTAGGCGGTTTCCCTGAGACAAAATAGAGGGAAGTGGAAGCCCGATGAGAGAGAGTAAAAATGCACTACACAAAAATGGCGAGAACAGGAAAAGATCTTTCAGCATGCGGAAAGCATAAAGCCCACGAATCCATGGTGATCCTTCGCTTTGCGTATGCGTTCCAAACATCTGTGGCAAATACAGTTCGATGTAAGAATCCAAATATCCAAGGATCCAGAGCATTACAATACCAAGGATGCCTGCTGCAATGGCGGGGATAATGAATGAGCGTATGAAATCTCGTACTGTTTTTGAAAGAAGAAGCGCACCTGTGAGTAGTGCAATGCCGAACGGTTCTTTGAACCAAATAGCAAGAAAGAAGAAAAGCGATGCAATAATAATCCGAAGCACGCTTATTTGGTTTGTAGACCAGGCGAGTGTGAGGAAATACAGAAGCACAAAGAAAATCGCGAAGGATTCTGTTTGAATGTAGCCGCTTTGGAGGGCGCTATATTGAACAAAGAGCAGACCGAGTAAAAATGAGAGTAAGATCCAGGGTCGCCTTTCACTGGCAGGAGCTAAGCGAGTCAGCTTCTGCATGAAGAGCACGCTGCAGACTAAAGTTCCCAGTAAAACTACCACTTGCAAAATGGATGCTGTCATTTGTGTGTTGGATATCCACAAAGACAAAGCAGAAATTTGGAACATGCCCGGTGGTTTACTTTCAAATACTTCTCTGTAGGGATCCAGCCCATTTAAAATTCCACGCCCCGCCGCAAAATAAATTTTTGCATCTAAATAGAGTGGCCCTCCAAGTTGCCTTGTTAGTTCTGCATACAGATCATACAAACCTTTTACAGCTGCCACCGTACAGAGCAAAAAGAGAAGAGCGCGTAGTGGATGTATACGCACTTCGTTCCATACAGATGTTCGAAAAGTTCCCAGGTTCAAATGGCTACGAGAAATTAAGATCTAGCGTACTGGATTCAGTGGTTATGCAGCAAGGCACTCTTTTGAACCGCCATTATTTCTTACATGCCAAGAATGAATGCTAAAAGAATAAGTGGAGGGAGTAGGAAGAGGGGGCTGGCTCTCATAAGAAAGGGAGAAGAGTCATATATCTATACGGATGAACTTCTCTTTCGTTACAAAAGTCATTTTGCCATCTGCCACGTTTTGATGATATCAATTGGATGTATCAGCATGAGCACATTGAGTGAAAGGTTATCTCGCAAAAAATAGAGCATTGCAAATTCAATAACTACAAAAATCAAAATACTCCAAATAAAGGAAAACTTGGAAGCAAACCAATAACCCACAATCATTGAAACTACATCTCCCACAGAATTCAAAATGCTATCTCCAAAGTAATCTAAAGAAGCCGTTGCCGTGCGATACCTATTAATAGTGAAGGGAGTATTCTCAAAAATTTCCCAGGCTACTTCTATCAGTATCGCGATGATTAATCGATACTCAGCAGGGATTTTTTTTCTGAAGAACCACAGGAATCCGTAAAAAATGATCCCGTGCAGTACATGCGAGAATGAATATGGATCACCCAAGTTCTGTGATGTACTGCTGCTCCACCCGCTCATTGTCCACAGCCCAAACCCGCATTCACACATGGGAATACGTCCCATGAAATGAAGAGTAAGAATGAACAGCGCAAAAATAACCGCAGCAACAGATGTGCTGGTTTTTGTAAAGAGAGGAGAACTGGTTTCAGATTCAATCATCACAGCAATTCTAATCTTCTTTTGGCTAAAGCAAAGGCAGAAGTACCCGCGCCATTTGTGTCTTAATCTTCCCTTAAGGACATATTCGTAAGCTTTGCCGTGCTTAAGCGTTATATTTCTTTCACACCCCTGCCCACATGAAGTGAACTCTTAAGGCTTTAGGTATTAGGCATTTATAAACAAAACATCATAGGTCCAATCGTTAAAGGGAAAGAGAAGCAAGAAGACCGCGCAAGCGGTCTTTCTTGATACTGAATTGATTTTATAAACCCAAGCATGTCACCTTGAGCTTGTCGAAGGGCGACATGCGGTCACTTCGGTGAAGTCACGGGAGTCATTTGTTGCAGAGGGCCCGCGTGCCATGGTTCGACAAGCTAACCATGACACGCTAGTACAGGTCATTTTAGATATTTACTGACTTTTTTACGAAAAGTAATTGACTAGTACTTGATTACTCAAGTATCATGCAAGCATATGAAAACCATAAGTTCTTCTATTCAATTCTTTTTACATCTCGCCAAGATCCAATCGGTCATGGCTCGCAGATTCGATAGCGCCCTCAACGGCATCGGCTTTAGCGATTTCATGATTCTGTATCACTTAAGCCAAGCCAAAGAGGAAAAAATGCGCAGGGTGGATCTTGCAGAAAAAGTGGGTCTTACTGCTTCGGGCGTTACACGTCTGCTTGTTCCTATGGAAAAGATCGGCCTCGTAAAACGCCAAGCAAATAAACAGGACGCTCGTGTGAGTTTTGTAGTCCTCACGCCCGTTGGAAAGCGCAGGCTTACCGAATCTTTAGAGGATGCTGAATATCTGGCTCAGGAAGTGTTGCCTTCTTCGAAAGTGAAGAAGTTGGCGGGTATATCGGATGTCCTAAACAGGCTGAAGGGAGCCCTATAACTACGAATTCAACTTTATTAATTCCTATACAGAGCGCAAACAGCTGCTACTATGTTTGCGCTCTTTTTCAACACCGTGCCGACGTGGCGGAATTGGTAGACGCGCACGCTTCAGGAGCGTGTATCTTTACGGATGTGCGAGTTCGAGTCTCGCCGTCGGCACCATAAGGTTTTCGCAGTGATCCTTATTATTTTCGTTAAATTATGCGCCTATTCTTACTTAGAACTCTGATTGCAATCGGACTGGCAGGCTTTGCGCCTCACACTCTTGCTGCCTATCCGCTTCTTAGTGAGTGGAAAACACAACAATTTGGTGATAACGGCCTTCAAATAACCGTGCCTGATACTATCAAGATTGAAGAGCATCTCATCGGTACTTTGACTGCTAAAAAAGGGAAGGCACTCAGCTTTGAGATCTATTATGGAACAAATGCATCAAAGGTCAGGCAAGTGCGCTACGACAACTATCCAAAGCCCATACAAAAACAAAAACGTAGTATCAAAGGGAAATTGTACGATATGGTTATTCTTCCGGAATACTGCAGGGAAGATTATTGCGAAGGTAAGAAATATGAAATTCATGTACCACTTGCTTCAGGTGGCGTAGGAATCTTTTCTTCTAGTTCATATAAAGGAGGTTCTCGCAGAATTTTTGATTATATCATTAGCTCTATTCGTTGATGTTTGGGGATTGTGGTGATAAGCACACAGCATTTTGTAATCCCATTCTTGCGGTTAAGAATCTCTATTTCTTCGGAAGATCCTCCCACAATCCCAATGTATTCCCAGAAGGATCCTGCACGTATGCGTAAAAGCCCATGCCCATCATATCCATTTTGGGCATGGTCACTTTTCCGCCGCCTTTCTCAATTTTCTTTACTGTTTCATCTATTGAAGCAACGTTTACTGCAACCACAGGCATTTTTACATGCTCATTTTTTTTAAGGATTCCTCCGTTGATCGCACCTGGCTTGAGAGGGACACGAGTTTTTTCATCGATGGGGGTAGTGTGAACGCCCACGAAGGTAGAGCCATCGGGCATGGCCCAATCGCTCAATTTCCACCCAAAGATGGAGGAATAAAATGTACGAGCGCTTTCCAGATCATCGACAGGGATTTCGAAATGTACGATGGGGTCCATATGCACTGAGAGTATGCTTCTTTCTTATAGTTCGCAATTTGATTGAGTTCTGTTTACGAAGCGGGAACAAATCGCAACGAAAGTGAATTCACACAATGCCTCACATTCTTTTTGGTGAGATGTTCGCCTGTGAATACATGGCCCAAATGCGCATCACAATTTGCACATTGAATTTCAGTTCGTAATCCATCTGCATCAATAGACTTTTTTACAGCTCCAGGAATTTCATCATCAAAGCTGGGCCAACCACAGCCGGCATCAAATTTATCGGTGGAGCGGTACAGCTCTACGCCGCATCTTTTACAGATGTACGTTCCTGTTTCAAAAAAATTGTTGTATTCGCCCGTAAAAGGAAGCTCCGTTCCTTTACGGACAATGATGTGTTCTTCTTCTGGCGTGAGGGGTTGAAAGTTCATACTGCCATTCTGCTCGTTCCATTCTTATAATCCAATACTTTCGTGAACACGTTTTGGCCTTGTAAATGTAGCTTTTTTTACTCGCAATCGAACAGGACCTTGGTGGGATCCCGCCTCAATTCTAGTTTGTACTCGTGTAGTTATGCGCTTGTTTTCTTGTGGCAAAGGCATTGTTCCGTACACAGATGTCATAGCAAGTGGTACGCCTGCTTTGTTCCAGGTAGAACTTATTTGCAGCAGTAGAATAATTGCACTCACCGCACATAATAATTGCAGTAGGTAGAACTGTTTTAGAGTGAGAAAACCTGTTTGTGTCATAAGAATATTATAACATAAAAATGTATATAAAGGAATCTCTTGGAGAGCTGGCATAAAGTGATGTTTCACTGCCATACTGTACTTCGTGTTATTTGGTCCTCTTGTCCGTACTCGCGCATTTGAATACGTCTTGTTTGTTTTTCTATTGTGTTCTGTGTGCTTGCGAGGGGGAAAAACCATAGATGCAACATGGGTTCTTATAGGAATTTCATTTGTTTTGCTTGCCTTGGAGTGGTGGCAATCAAAAAAGAATCATACTCAAGTATGTATGCCGT
>CAZJPS010000041.1:0-11136 GCA_964548055.1 uncultured Candidatus Peribacteria bacterium | reverse complement strand
GGTCACGTGATGTATTTCCATGCAACCGCGTGTCATGGGTCGACAAGCTCACCATGACACGCGTGGCTTCGGTTATTTAAGCTTTGAAAATTTCTTCTGTAACTTTGCAACTACTTTTCCGTAGTACTACGTGTACACTGGTACTTCATGAATGTTCAAGATGCTCTCGCGTATTGGCAAGATAAAAAACTTCTTACAAAAAAAGAGGCAGATAAGCTCAGTGCAAGCTTGCCCGATGCTTCTGAGCAGATGCATTCTAGGGCAATTGGAATTTTTACGGCATTGGGTGCAATTTTGATTGGTCTTGGCATTATTCTATTTGTTGGCAGTCACTGGGATGAAATGACTCCAACCGTAAAGACCGCATTGCTTCTCATCACCATGCTCATCACAGGAGCATATGGATACTATTTAGCGTACGAAAAGAAAGTTTACCAAAAGACCGGAATGGCGTTGTTATTCCTCAATGTTCTGGTTTTTGGAGCGACTATTTTCTTGGTTGCTCAAATCTATCATTTACCTATGGATTTCTGGTGGGGTGCGCTTTTGTGGTTTTTGGGTACTGTGTTTTTTGCTTATATTTTGCAATCGCGGTTACATCTATGGTTATCGGTACCTTTGCTTATTTTGTTCGTGGGGTGGTTACGCACGTCCTATTCATCATCAGGTGAGCTTAATTTTCTGTTTGACGGAGAGTCCTCAAATATTTTCCCTTTCTTGCCTGCTATAGGTATAGGGCTTATAAGCGCTTCTCTGCTTCATACCAGACAGGAGCTTCTTTTTGGCGCCAAAACTCTATTTCATTGGGGTATTTTCTTACTACTTTTCATTTTAGTACTTTCAACTGTTGATAAAACTGTCTTCTTCATTTTCTTACAATATCCGATCGATACCCTCAGTATCTCCATTCTTCTTGTCTCGGCAGCTGTTACTATAGCCGCCCTCCTTCGTGGTACATTTGTGACAATGCAGGGTAAAAAGGGTCTTATTGCTCTTATTTTATACATACTCTTTAGTAGCATCATTGCATACGTACCAGTGTGGATGGGTCTCGGCGGTTCCAATTATCCTGGAATTTACGATGGATATTATAGTCCGCAATTGCCTATGCTGACTGGCTTGTACGTATTACATATACTTCTAGTTTTTGTCTTCATTCTCACTGTCATTTGGTACGGAACATTATTGCGACGTGCAGTAATCGTTAATCTCGGAATTACGGCAGTGGCTATTGCGATCATCATCCAGTATTTCTCGTGGACATTTGATCTGCTGCCCCAGTCCTTTGCATTTATCTTGGGCGGAATTCTCATTCTTGTTCTTGGGTTTGCGCTAGAGCATCAGCGCCGTCGTTTGATTACTTCTATGCAAAAAGTATGACCCGCAGAATTGCAGTTCTTATCGGCTTTTTCCTTCAACTTCTTGCTATTTTTGCGTTATTTATTCCTTCGCAAATATTGTTGAGTACAGGAACAAAAGCTACGTTGCTCACTATTCCTGTGGACCCCCGCTCCATTTTCCGTGGCGAGTACGTGACTCTTGATTACGAAGCTGCTCAAAAATTGCCACTTAACTGGGAGTATGGAACTCCGGTATATACGGTTTTAGAAAAAAAAGGAGATGTGTACGTGCGTAAAGAATTTTCTAAAACCAAGCCTGTTTTGAGCGAAGATCAAATTTGTATCCGAGGGGTTCCAGAATATAACAGAGTGTATTTTAGGGATATTGCTCAGTACTTTGTACCTCAGGGTCAGGGAATGGATATTCAGAATGCTATTCGTTCACATCGCGTGCTTGTAGATATCACAACAGACTCCGCTTGCCGTGCTATCATCAGAGGAATTCGTTTGGGGCCGGAAGCACCATTGGAGGATTCAACTTTTGAAGATACGATCCCTGCACCTGTGGAATCGGCACCAGTGAAGACGAAGTAGCGAGGAGATAGTATCTGTGTATGATATGCCTACACTAGGCTAGCCTGTGTTCTCCTTATGCTCGAAAAGCTCCGTGCACTCACCGCAGAATATGATGAGCTACTGCAAAAATTGCAGGAGCCGGAAGTGCTTAATGATCACAAGTCAGTAGCAAAGTTACAGAAACGTCTTTCAGATTTAGAGCCGCTGAGAACGATGCTTCAGGAATACGATGCAGCACTCCTTGCCATTAAATCTGCCGATGAATTAAAAAATGATCCTGAATTATACCTACTGGCCGCAGAGGAAGCAGAAGCAGCACGTAAAAAAATTCCAGAATTGGAAGAGCGCATGAAATCGTTTCTCATCCCACGTGATCCTGATGATGATAAGAGCGTGATCATTGAAGTGCGCGCGGGCGCAGGCGGCGATGAGGCATCACTCTTTGCCAGTGAGCTCATGCGCATGTATTTACGTTTTGCAGAGTTAAACGGTTGGAAAGCAGAAATGATGAACGTGTCTGATTCAGAAACAGGAGGAATTAAGGAAGCATCATGCAAAATAGAAGGCACAGGAGTGTACGGTCAGCTTAAGTTTGAATCCGGCGTGCACCGCGTTCAGCGTATTCCAGCTACAGAAAATAAGGGAAGAGTGCACACGTCAACAGTCACCGTTGCCGTGCTTCCAGAAGCAGAAGAAGTAGATCTAACGATTCGAGCGGAAGATCTACGCATCGATACCTACCGTGCGAGTGGTGCCGGTGGTCAGCACGTGAATAAAACAGAAAGTGCTGTGCGCATCACACACATTCCTACGAATGTGGTTGTGGCATGCCAAACGGAACGTTCGCAACAAAAAAATCGTGTACTTGCCATGAGTCTCCTTCGAAGTCGTTTATATGCAGCCGAGCAAGAGCGTCTTGCCAAAGAAAGAGGGGATTTGAGGTCTGGACAAATTGGATCAGGTGACCGCAGCGAAAAGATTCGAACGTACAACTTCCCACAGGATCGTGTAACGGATCACCGCATTGGAGAAAACTTCAGTAATATTCCAGGGATTATGGAGGGGAATTTGGGAAAGATAGTGGAGGCGCTCCGAGCAAGAGAACAGGCAGATAAGCTTGCAAAAGCCGGGTTGTGATATGTAGATAGTTTGCGCTGCTGCAAGAGGAAAAGTACTTTTCAGAGTGTACTAGTTTGACTTATTTAAAATATATTTCACAATTAAATAAGAATAAGCGTACTATTCATTGTCCTTTATGAAAGAAGCCATACATAATATTCCTAGACAGAATGAGCGTTTTGCGAGACGAGAAAGCAGGGATAAAAATTTTAACTGGATTCAGAATGAAGGAGTATCTTTGCTGTACGCTGGGCGAGAAGTGGAGTTAAAAGGTTTATGTGAATTACTTCGCGAGCATAAGAATGTTCCCGGTATAAAAACTTGTTTATCTCCTGGGCGCGTGATGAATAAAATTGATTTTTGTCTTACTTTTCCACCTCGCTCAATTGCAGGTGATGGATCTGTATTAGGGGAATCATGGCTAGAGGGTTTATATGCGAATTTTGATCACCATGTTTCTAAAGAGGGCGAGCAGGGGCGCTTGGGAAAGTCAGCTTTTTGTGAGTGGGTTCTCACTTCCCTAAGAAAGGGAACCCTCGATCGTTTTAGAGTGGATGGTAAACTGAATGTATTTGTTTTCTTAAATCATTTAGATGGAGATAATGCGCTCGCACTTGCAACTTTAATGCTGTATGACACGTTGTCTCCAGAACAACTAAAATTATTAAGGAAACTGACATGGCTGGAAGGACGTATGGATGCTCATGCAGCCCTTTTCTGTAGCTGTGCAGATGATGATGCCAAGGCTTTAAAGGGTTGGATTTTGCCCATAACTGAAGCAAGAATGAAATATGGGTGGTTATTGGAACGAATGACATGCGCACAAAAAAGTGAACTTATTCAAAAAATTGTGGATAATACTTTAGAGTTTGTTTCTGGTAAGCAAACATTAGTAGAGTTAGATGAAAGGTTTGAGCTTTTAGAAGATTTTGGTTATTGGAGAATGGTTCAAGAAAAAGGGGCTGATGCACGTAGAGGCATTGCTAAAGAATATGGATTAGCTCCATTTATCTCATACAGAAATCAGGCGGAAGGAGGAGGACATCTGTATTCGGTAGCAAATTTAAATGAAGATCCCTCATTTCCAATGGCAAGGCTCTTTAGAGATTTAAATTTTCTAGAAAAATTAACTCCTGAAAATATTCATGGGAATTTAGTAGAAGTTTTAAATTTTACTCGTGAAGGATTTAGTGTTCCTGAGTGTGAAAAAGTGTGGGGGGGTGATCCAGTTGGAGGGAGCTTTAATAATGGTGGTAGCCGGTTTTCGCCAGAGGATCTGAGTAAGATCATTAATAATTTATTGAATGGATACAGAAAAAATAAATTTTTATTAACAGCAATAAATTATGCTCGCAAGTATGTAAAACAGGTTTTAGAAAAAAAATGATCGGGAGCTTTAACTACGACGCAGGGAGGTAATAGTGCTTATTCTCTGCCCTATCGCTGAATCTTTACCAATATCAGCTCGGTATCGCACAGGCCCTTTCACTTGTGCACATATCGACTCTGCAATCTTTTCAGCTTCACGAATCGTATCCGCAATACCTACAATCCCCGCACTACGCGATCCGCCTAGCCGAAGCGTTCCATCTTCGTCCTGTGCGATATCTCCATAATACATACGAGCATTATTGGGAATGGAGGAGGGGAATAAGACCACCTGTCCTTTCTCCTCTTTTTTCTCAGGATAGCTCTTTGGCACTATGTATTTGCACACAGTGGCCTTTTTTGCAAAGGACACGTCAGATTCTTTTAGTTCTCCACTGATGATTCCAAGGCATACATCCACAAAGTCTGTTTCAAGTAACGGAAGAATATTCAGTGCTTCCGGGTCACCAAAGCGAGCATTAAACTCAATCAATCGCACTCCATCTTTTACTGCTATGAATCCCCCGTACAGAATTCCTTTGTATGGTTCGTTACATTCCTTCATTAAAGCTTCTGCAGATAGTTGATTGATCTCGTGTGCACGCTTGAGATCTGCAGCCGTAAGGAAGGGGAGTGAGTGATTAGCATCGGTGTATGTTCCCATGCCTCCTGTATTGGGTCCTGTATCCCCTTCGTAGGCGCGCTTGTGATCTTGTACTGCTGGCATGTCTATCACGGTCTTTCCAGTCACGAATGACAGAAGACTGAATTCCACACCTATCAGCTTTTCTTCGATCACCACTCGTCCACATTCATCCAAACATTCCAGAGCGTAGTCGACACCTTCTTCGATGGAGTTGAGATGCTCCCCGCTCACCTTCACTCCTTTACCTCCTTTGAGTGCATCGTATTTCACAACATAATTTCCTTCTAAGTCTTGATCAATAAAATTGTACAGTTCTTTTCTCTCAATATGGGGCTCCGCTGAATTTTTATTTTTCCTAAAAAAAACTTTGAACTTAGGTGATGCATCAATGTTGTGCTTCTGTAAAAGTTCACGTGTAAAACCTTTACTGCTTTCTACTCTTGCGAGCATCTTTTTAGGGGCCATACTAGGAATTCCAATCTTTTCTAGCTCGTCGGCAAGTCCGTTTCCAATAGGATCATCTGGACCAATCACCGCAAAATCTGGTTTGGTTTTTTTGGCGATGTCGAGCACTTTTGGAAAATCCATGATGTTCATCACATGTTGCTCAGATGCAATCTGTAAAAGCCCAGGATTTCTGTTTGGGCAGATGTTGATGATCTCGGGCTTGTGCCTGCTTCTTGCCAGAGCTTCTGCAAGGGCGTGGCCGCGGGCGGAGGAGGTGATGAGGAGGATTTTCATAGGGATATAGAATACGTTGTCATGGTGAGTTCGTCGAACCATGACGCTCTGGAAATACTTCCTCCGGGACCGCATGTCGCCCGGAGCCTGTCCTGAGTTAGTCAAAGGGACGAACTCAGGGTGACATGCTCTTTAAATCATTGTCATCGCACCCGCGGGCTCCTCGGCTTCTATTCCAGCATCTCTTGTTGTATTGCGGACGGTTGCCATTTCGAGCAGTAATTTCTTATTTACTTCAGGGGTTGGATAGCGCCCATTAAAGCAACCCGTGCAAAGCTGTTTAAGAGTACGGTTCCCAGCCCGAATAGATTTGACCATATCATCTACTTTTGCGTAAAAGAGACCGTCTGCACCTATGAAGGCACGCACTTCATCTATCGTGTGATTCGCTCCAATCAATTCCTCAGTTGTCGGAATGTCTACGCCGTATGGGCAGGGTCCTGTTACTGGTGGCGAAGCAGAAGCGAAGTAGACCTTTTTAGCACCTGCTTCACGAGCCATTTCAACGATTTTACGGCTGGTATTTCCACGCACAATGGAGTCATCGACAAGGAGCACATTATTCCCCTTGAATTCCAGATCTATTGGGTGAATTTTAAAGTGAAGGCTGCGCTGACGCATTGCTTGGCCTGGCATGATGAAGGTTCTTCCGATGTAGCGGTTCTTCACAAATCCCTCACGGTAACGAATTTTGAGCTTATCTGCGAGTCCGGCAGCAGCAGCACGGGAAGAATCGGGGATGGGAATGATGGAATCGATGTGCACGCCGCTCTTTCTGATTTGCTCTGCAAGTGATTCACCCATACGGACGCGCGCTTTGTATACCGAGACATTATCCAAAATTGAATCTGGAGCTGCGAGATACACCCACTCAAAAGCACAAGGAGAAAGAATTCCCTGCTTACATACTCGTGCATGCACCTGATTTTGTTTATCGATGAATACTGCTTCACCAGGAAGTAAATCACGCACAAATTCATATCCAAGAGGTTTCATCAACGTATTTTCGGAACAGAGAATGTATTCCTCCTTCATTCCGTATTTCCTTTTTCCTAATTGCAGTGGTCGAATACCGAATGGATCGCGAAAAGCGAGGATGCCGTGACCTCCGATGAGAGCGACAGCGGAGTAACTTCCTCTGCATCTACGATGCACAGTTCGTACTGCACGAAAGACGTGATCGGCAGTAAGGTTTTTAGGTTTTTGCTTTCGCAGCGCTAGTGAAAATACATTCAGAAGTACTTCGGAATCGGAGGTGGTATTGAGATGACGATAATCTTGCTCTTTGATTTCTTTCGCGAGCTGACGAGAATTGGTAAGGTTTCCATTATGTGCAAGGGCGATTCCAAACGGTGAATTAACAAAGAAAGGCTGCGCCTCAAATTCACTGTTACACCCTGCAGTTGGGTAACGTACGTGACCTATTCCCATAGGACCGCGTAACCGCTGCAGTGAATGCGAATGGAACACATCTCGCACCATTCCGTTGGCTTTCTTTAAGTGAAACTGGCTATCAAAAGTAACGATTCCGGCCGCATCTTGGCCTCTATGCTGCAGAACAATCAGGCCATCATACAGATCCTGAATTGCGTCCTTATAGCCCGATACTGCAAGAATTCCGCACATACGTTAGGTTGTAGGTTGTAGGTGATAGGTTTTAGGCAACTTGAAGCACGGCCTTTCCCGTGAGGGAGAAGCCGAAATAAACGCGGCAGTGATATCCACGTGTCTATTGTAAGGATTTTAAGGCTTACTACAAGGGCATTGTAAATTTTTAAGTAGATTTTATAATTAATTTCTTATGGCTTTTCAAAGTCCAGAATTATCGCAAAAGGATTTCATGCATATGGTCGAAATGCGTTTGAAAAATAGTAAGAAAACAGCAGTGCTTTTTGGTGAAATTCAAGTTTTGTTTAAGAAGCAATTAAAAAATTTATTGCAACAAAACACTATTTTACGAGATCGAGCTAATGATGCTATAAGTTTTATGCGTGATTTTTTAGCAGATGAAGGAAAGGTAGAACCTCCGAGAGAGATAAAGATTATTTGTGATGAAATAATTGAAGGTATTCATGCCTTTCTGAATTTCACGCACATGAAAAATCGATAAAAGAATTACTTCAGCTGTTTTTCCTTCGCTCTCACACAATTTCGAATTAAACTTGCAACAGTCAGTGGTCCCACTCCTCCTGGAACTGGAGTGATGGCAGACGCAATTTCTTTTACATTTTCAAAATCCACATCACCACACAGTTTTCCATCTACTCTGTTTATTCCAATATCGATGACCACTGCTCCCTTTTTCACCATCTCTTTCGTGATTAGTTTTGCTTTACCTACAGCCACGCATAGAATGTCGGCCTGCTTGGTCATTGCAGATAGATCGGATGTTTTTGAATGACAAACAGTCACCGTTGCACCACGGTTGATCATCATGACTGCGAGCGGCTTTCCTACGATGTTACTTCGTCCCACAATCACTACATGTTTTCCTTCTACAGGAATTTTGTAATATCTCAGCATCTCAATAACTCCCGCAGGAGTGGCAGGTGGAAGATGTTCAAATTCAAGGGAGAGAAAAGTTTTTCCCAGGTTGTATGCCCCAAATCCATCTACATCTTTTGTAGGATCAATTGCCTTGATTACTTCCGGCACAAATTTTTCTAAATGTTTTGGTAGTGGGAGTTGAACAATAAAACCTGATACATCAGTATCGTCATTAAGCTCTTTAATTACGGTGAATAGCTCTTCAGACGTCGTTTGCTCCGGTAAATGCTTATGTTCGCTCCGCATTCCAACAGCTTCGCAACTTTTAAATTTTTGACGGATATAACTCTCGCTGGCGGGATCGTTTCCTACTTGGACGATGACAAGTTTGGGGTCTCGTTTTTTAACGAGAGGCTTTAATTCTTCAAACATTGCCGCAGCTACTTCTTTCCCAGTGAGGAGGATTGCGGACATGGCTCCATTATAGGGGTTTTTGCATATTTCGAATATAGGTAAAAATATTGAAATTGAGCTGAAAATCAGTACATTACTCCGGCTATGAATCATTCTCTTGAAGCAGCGTATAGCCAAAAAGAAGTTGTTCACACACAGGCTCATCATCAAAAAGGCTCGATCCCATGGTTTGCGCATAACTTTTTTGCGCCTGCTCGTACGGCAATGCTTCGTGTGCTGGAAAATAATGTGCTTGAACCATCTGTGCTTGAGGCTATGGCTTTAGGAGGTTTGGATTGTTTTTTCCCAACGTGGCGTTCTTGTGAAGAAACTAGATATCAGTTATGGGAGGCTTTCACTGAAGTAATTGCACAAGAATCAGAATACTAAAAAACCATGGTAGGGCATGTAGCCTCTACCATGGTCTTCATCTATCTATTGTTTAATCTCCACTTTTCCTTCTTCTTTTAGTGAGCTTTCGGTATGGCTTCTCACGCTAGCCTGTGAGAGCGTGATGAGGGAGTTACCAACGCGCACAATGCGATCAATATCACGTCCTATGTTGTACCAGTAGCCACCGGACTTTGTGAATACGTCGGGATCATCATAGTGTGTGATGGTGCCCTTTAATGTAAATCCATTTTTGAGAGAAAGATTATAAACGTACGCACCTTGGAATACCGGATTTGCTTCTGCATTCTTTGGTTGTCCGTCTGGAATTTTAGTTACAAGAACAGGGAAGCTGAGAAGTCCACGATCTTTTTCGAACAGCAATGCTTTGTGATTTTGCAAAACTGCACTTTCTGTTCCACGATCACCAATCACAGTCTTAAACATTTCTGTTGGCTTTGATACATCGGTTACATCAAACAACGATATCTTCAATCCTTGAATGGCTGTGTAGTATACGGCGTCATCGCTGTGCACTTTGTCAGCATCAATGGAGGCATCTACTTCCTTTCCAAAGCCAATCACATGTGTGTCATCATAAGGATGCAGATATTGGCTGTAGCCAGGGATTTTGAGCTGCCCAAGGATTTTTGGATTGCGCGCATCGCTCACATCTACCACAAAGAAAGGATCTACTGTCTTGAATGTAACGAGGTAGGCCCGATCCCCCATGAAACGTGCTGAATAGATAGTTTCGCCTGGGGCAATATTTGTAATCTCGCCTACTTTTTCTAAAGCCGCTGTATTCAGAATATACAGATTGTTGGAAGCCGGCTTGGATGGTTTTTCTCCTCCGGTCCATACAGCAGATTGTGTTGTCGCAATGCGGAAGGTGTTATCTTTTTCATCCATCGAGAATTGATTCAAGATTCTTCCGGGGACACTTCCTTGAGTTTTTAAATCAATCCCCGTGTCTGAAAATTCAAAGCGATATAAATTTGTTTTTTCCTGGCTGCTTCCAAATTCAGATTTCCAATTGTACGTCCATTCAGTATTCGCCACATATAAATTTTTCAGCGATGAGTACACATTCTCTGCATTCCCAAGAACGACGGCTGTTTTAGGTTCAGCATTCATATCATCTGTACGTATCACTGCTACCGTCATGTACTGAGGAGATGGAATATGTGGCAGGATGGAGACTCTATTGCAGCTAGTGATAGGCGTCGTTTTTCCTGTTTTAGAATCTTCTACGTTTGGAATCAGATCTTTTTCTAAGAGAGGAATTGGGCCTCCCCAGTACACAGGTTGATTGAGGACAAGGTAGAGCTTATTTCCAATTCTGCGTGTAGAAGTTGTATTGCCATCAAAAGAAAGCGTGCGTTCGTGTTTAGGGTTCGTTGGATCAGATATCGAATAAATTCGCACATCAACACGAGGCTTCTGCATGTGCCCAGGATAATAATCAGGTGCAATCATTTTTGACTCCATGCTTCGGATCATGGGCATGGCGTAGAAGATTGTGCGTTGACCAATAACAATTAGTTTTCCATTTTCTACATAAAGGTCCTGCGGCATTACCTGGTCTTCTCCAAAATCAATTTTTGCTACCTCTTTAAGATCATTTGCAGGATTAATTTTTACAATTCGTACTGTAGAGCGATCAGCATTTCGCACAAAATACAGATAATTACCGTCTGTTTTTACAATATCAGCTTCATCTACTCCTTCAACTTGTACGTTTGTTTGTGAATAATTTCCCGATTGATTCGATGCTTTTGAATCCATTTCTCTGGGGGCTGCTGCAGGAGCCGCTGTGTTCATTGCACCTTCTTGCAGCATTCCTCCTCCTCTACCATAAAAATATACGCTCGAATTTGTTCTTCCTGCTTCGGACGCAAATGCCTGTAAATCTGTGCACGACTTTGCGATTTGAACTTTGTCATTCGACATATTTAATGAGAGCGATGGATACTTCACATTCAAGTATCCCTTTGAAGCCTGATCTGTTTTATT
>CAZJPS010000040.1:0-11595 GCA_964548055.1 uncultured Candidatus Peribacteria bacterium | reverse complement strand
TTTTCTCTTCTGCTTCCCTTTTGGGGGGGGGGGCGGTGGGGTGTGTGTTGGGGGGGGGTTGGGGGGTTTGGGGGGTGGACGAGGCGGTGGTGGTGGTTTTGGTGGTTTTGGGGGAGGATCATTTGGAGGTGGAGGTGCAAGTGGTAAATGGTGAAAACAAGTATCGCAATTAACTCAGAGAAAATTTTTCTGATGAGCGATAAGGGGCTATTATTTTCGTATGCACTTATTTTCACGATTAGTAATTATTATTGCGTTTCTTTGCATAGTGTCTAAGCCAGCGCTTGCTTTGGAGCAAAAGAATTTTGTGGAGGCTAAAATTTTGGAACACATGAGCGTTGTACCAAAAGGTGCGCAACGCGTTCCAATGCTGACGATAGAATTACATAATTCTTGTAGTGGCAGTGCTCAGCTTAATGCCGTAATGCTTGAACACTTGGGCTTAGGCAATGTTTCAGATATTGAAAGTATGGCTGGTTGGATAGGAGATAAACGTGTTACACGGAGTGTCAGCTCGTTCATTGATCGTCGTTTTATTACGCTGAGATTTCAAAAAGTTTTATTGCGTCCGTGTGAAACTGTGAGTATTGATATTTTAGTGAGTTTTTCTCCAGAAGCGGCTGCAGAAGGGAATCATAGATTCATGATAAGAGATGCAAAGAATATAGATATTCAGGGCGCATCAGTTACGCTTCAATCAACACAGCCAAAACTCGCAAAAGTTGTTGCAGGTGAATCTGCTGCGCATGTAACAGTAGTAGAGTTGGCATTGCCTTTTCCGCTTAGCTTTGGCCCGAAACGCATTGTGTCTAGATTTCGCATTGAGTCTGATACGAAAAAAGACCAGTTGCTTGAAGCAATAACGCTAACGAATAACGGATCAGCTAAAGATGCTGATCTCCAAAAATTGTTTGTGGAAAACGCAAAAGGAGAGCGTCTTTCGGATATTGCATCGTCTCTTGATGGCGACAAAGTCCGCTTTCATTTTTCGGATCCATTTGTATTAAAAAGTGGAAGTGAGCATCTTTTTATTGTACGCAGTGATATTCGCTCAAGCAGGAGAAGAACGATTGAATTTACCGTTGAAGATCCTGAAGATATCGAAATAAGGAATGTTCCACGGTCCTACTGAAGGTATCGCATCAGAAAAGAGCGATTGGGTCACTAGCCCTCGTTCTTCTCTTCGGGCAGACTATTTATGAAGGTTTGACTACTCAATGAGAAAATTTTTTATTGTCGGCTCGTTGGCTCTATTTTTTTTAAGTGCCTGTTCTCACACAGGTCCTTTAAAGCCTGAGGAAGTGATAAAAGCAGCGAGGGCTGCAGTAGAACAGATGCAGTCGGCCGACTTTGATTTTAAGGGAACCGTCGATAACACAAGCGTCGGTACTTTTGATATACATTTACATGGTTTGATGTTTGGGAATAAGGAAGCTCAATTCGCAGTTGCTATTACGAAAAAAAATGTTGCAAATGGAGAGGAACAAATTGTGACTCTACAAGGAGATGCAATTGCACGGTGGCAGCAAGAACTTTTTTTAAAGCTCGGTTCTTTCACTTCCACCCCAAAAAATTCTCTTGCTGATGCTGTGAATTCTCTTAGCGGGGCATGGTGGCGTTTCCCTTTGGGGGCTGAAGATTCTGCATCAAGCTTTCTCACTCCTGATCCACAGTTAATGCAGGCACAGACAGATGCAATTATGGTGACAAGAGATCGGGGGATTCTGTCTATCCATGGTCGCAATGCTTATCGCTACGATGTGACATTAGATCCTATGAAGCTGCGCACTTATCTTCGAGGCGTTTTGCATCAAAGTCTTGATGCAACATCACTCGATACATTCTTTGATGCGTACACCGTAACTGGAGAAATTTGGATAGATGCAACAACATTTTATATTCATGAGTTGACGTGGACGGTTGAGCCTAAGGAAAGCGGGGTGCGCGCACATATTCAAATGGAGCTTAAAAATCACGATGTTCCTTCAGTTATAACCCCACCAACTGATATTCAACCTTTTCCGATAGAAAAGTTTCTTCCACTCTTCACAGGGACATCTGCTTTGTTACCCGCTTCTTTTAGCGGCTCGCTTTCTGCTTCTATACATTAGTTTTTTGTACTCGTATGCCTTCAGAAAATAATCAGCAGCCCTTTGCCTCACCCGATGATTCAGGCTCTGTTCCCATGGATGGAGTACGAGCTCCTATGCGGATTCCTGAGGCAGTACCAGCGCCGGCCGACGTAAAAGTAAATACGCGCGTGAAGAGGGTACGAAGCCTCATTCTATTAGCTGGTGGGATGTTGTATGTTGGGTACGTAGTATGGTGTTTGGCTCTCATAACACTTCTGCCGAGCCCAACAGGGGATATGCAGACTTTGGTGTCTGCAGGTTTGGTATCTAGTGTCGCGGGACTTGCATTTCTTTTACTTATAGGATTTCTGGCGCTTAAACGCATTGGAGCCTCATCAGCTTCTGTTTCTGTAAAACAGAGAAGTTTGTTTAGAGTGATTGTGGCTTTAATCCCTGCGATTGCAGCCAGTGCTGCAGTTCCTTTGCTTATAACGCGCGAACCTTCTCTACCACTGGATATTGTGAGCCCTACTACGGCTTCGGAACTCGTTGCTCCGCTTTCTGTCACACTCAACGCTCAGCGTGCAGTGGATATTTTGAGTAAACAAGGATTAAAGGTTGCAAAATTTCAGTGGGATACGGACGGTGACGGAAAACCAAATGATGAATCGGTTGTTCCTACTACCACAGTGCTCATTGAGCGTCAGGGCTCTTATAGTGTTGTTGCGCGTATTATTTTAAGTGATTCCTCTACACGTCGTTTAACAAGGAGTTTTGTAATTTCTCAGGCTGTCTTTTCGGTTACTCCCGCAAAGCCCATAGTAGGAAATCCTGTTAGTTTTGGTGTTAGCCACTTATTATCGGATCCAAAGCAATTATTAGATGTGACGTGGGATTATGGTGATTCCAGTCCTCAGGAGAAAACAAAGAACACTGAAACAGTTCACACGTACTACACTGTTGGGGATTATACCGTTTCGGTAGTTATCCAATTACAAAACAAAACTCAATTGAGTTTTTCAAGGCTCATTCGTGTTACTGAACCTCCTCCTTTGCCATTTCCAGCAGCTTTGGCCTCTGAGCCAAAAGTTCTAGTAGGTCCTGCTCCCCTCAGTGCAATTTTTAGAGTGGAGACAACGGTTCCCGTTCGCGAAGTTTCTTGGAACTTTGGCGATAATAAGGAAGAAAAAGGCGCAGATTTACTGCGAGTGGGTCATACTTTTGATCGTGAGGGAGTGTATCCCGTGACTGTTCGTGTTCGCAGCGGCAGTGGAGATGTTGCAGAATTAGGAACAATAGTACGCGTCACTCCTCCATTATCACTCCCCGATTTGTCTTTTGATGGAGAGCCCGAGGTAAAAGGAAATAAAGTAAAGGGAGAAGCTCCGTTGCATGTGACCATTACGCCAAAGACTTCCATCCCACTTGTTCAGTTTGGTTGGGATACTCAAGGTACAGAGGACGCAAAAGTGACGGGAACGACCGTAGATGCTACGTATCGTAAGCCTGGAACCTACACATTAATTTTAACAGGCGTAGATGCAGAAAATAAATCATTCAGACTTCCAATGAGTATAGAAGTAACATCGCCTTCTCCAGAGCCAATTATTTTGATGAAACCTGAAAATGGGGAAGCGCCCCTTCGCGTGCTTTTTGATGCCTCTCAAAGTTTTGTCCCTGAGGGTGTAAAGATAGCTGGATTTAAATGGTCTTTTGGAGACACAGGAAATCTGGGCAGAGTTGAAGAGCCTTCTACAGCGAGAACCGAGCACACATATGAAATACCAGGGGAGTATGTGGTTACTCTTAAAATTGTCACTACAACTGGTGATGAATACTCTGCAAATAGAACGATTGTAGTAAGAAAACCTTCTCTTAGTGCCTGTTTAAACGCTAGTAGAGTTACAGTACAGGCAGGAAAAGGAATTGAGTTTGATTCATCCTGTTCTACGGGAGTTCCGCAAAGCTATTTATGGGACGTGCGAAGGGAGGATCAACCAGATATAGTACAGGCACAGAGCGCATTGCAGAATTATGTGCATGTGTTCAATGATCCAGGTGTTTATACAGTATCTTTAATACTTAAAGATAAATGGGGAGCACAGGATCGTACTTCACTTTCTATTACTGTTACACCATGAAGCAAAAAAATCTTGTACGCGGCATTGCAGTGTTTGGGATACTAGCAATTGTGCTTGGGGCACTATTGCCAATTCTCAGCGCACGTTAGTTATGATGAAAGCACCGTGTCTTCAAGCGGCAAAGATGCTGCTGTTGTGAATGTTGCATACGCATTGTGAGCAGATTCTTCTGCACAAAAAAATCCAGCAGACGCAATCATCGCAGCATTATCTGTGCAGTAGATTCCTTTTTTGGGAGCTCTGAATACAACGCTAGATGATGCGCAGAAATCTTTAAGGAGCGTGCGAAGATACGTATTAGCTGATACTCCGCCCACCATATGAATTTCTTGTGCTTCAGGATACTGTTCCAGGGATTTTTTGATACGGTCTACTAAGTGCCTACAAATTGAATGCTGAAAAGAAGCGGCGATATCTTTTTTTGTAGCTTCAGGAATTGTAGATGCATCTAGCCAGTCATGATCACGCAAAAGATAGCGCAGAGATGTTTTGAGTCCTGAAAAACTAAAATCTAATGTGTGTTCCTGTGAAAGTGGTAAAGGAAATGCAAATGCCGTGTGATTACCTTCGCTGGAAATTCTTCCAATGGCTGGTCCACCCGGGTAGGGGAGCCCAAGCATGCTGGCAGCTTTATCAAAGGCTTCTCCTGCTGCATCGTCGCGAGTTCTGCCAATGAGCTTTCCCTTGATATGGGAAGTTCGATGCCATAGATCTGTATGTCCACCCGATGCTGATAAAGTGATGATGGGAAACAGTGGTTCATCTTCCGCTTCCAACCAAGTGGAAGACAAATGTCCGAGCGTGTGGTGCACACCAATTAATGGTTTTTTGTGAATGGATGCGAGGACTCGAGCACATGTAGTTCCAATGAGCAGTGATCCTAAGAGTCCTGGTCCTTTGGTAACAGCAATGGCATCCATATCATCCATCGATGCGTTTGCCTGTTTTAATGCTTCAGTGAGAACTGGTTGCATACATTCCACCTGTCTGCGCGCTGCCTCCTCTGGAATAACACCAGCGAGTTTGGCAAACATAGCCTGAGAACTAGAAATCACCACAGAGAGAACCTGGGTACCATCTTTTACAACCGCCACCGACGTTTCATCACACGATGTTTCAATTCCTAAAATCATCATAGAGTAATAGAATACTAGAGTTGTTGAATAATAGGACTGTCAGAATATGTATTCTCGGCAGCCTGATGTCATCATTCTAGTTCGTATTATTCTATTAATCTAATCCCTATTACTCTAAACCAGTGGAATTCTTTCCCTCTCGCTCCGTGGCACTTGAAATTCTTGGTTTTAGCGTGCATTGGTACGGGATTATGTATTTGCTGGCCTTTGTGGTCACTCTCTATCTTTTGCCCCACTTACAGCGCTACAGAGGTTTTTCGCTGCATAAAGACACGTGGGCGAATTTGATTACGTGGGGAGTGGTGGGAGTAGTGGTAGGAGGCAGACTAGGATATGTCCTTTTTTATGAGCCACTTTTCTTTCTTACGCATCCATTACAAATTCCAGCAGTGTGGAATGGAGGAATGTCTTTTCATGGAGGACTTCTAGGTGTTGTGATCGTTATTCTTCTCTTCTGTAAAAAATATGCAATTGATCCCTGGAAAGTAGCAGACATGGTGGTGGTTCCAGCAGCACTCGGTTTGATGTTTGGAAGAATTGGGAATTTTGTGAATCAAGAACTGTATGGAATTCCAACAACGCTCCCGTGGGGAATTTCTATTCCAGGAGTGGAAGGTCTTCGTCATCCTACACAAATCTACGCAGCCTTTAAAGATATTTTAATTTCAGCTGTGTGTTTTATGCATCTTCGATATTCAAAACCTGTGGTAACAGGACGAACATTCGCCTTATTCTTGATGCTCTATGGAATTGGTCGTTTCTTAAATGAATTTCTGCGTGAACAGCAGTATTCTCCATTAGAGTTCGGACCAATGATGCTCACAAGAGGACAAATTCTGACACTTCCAGTGTTTGTTGCTGGTGTTATTCTTTGGTTGTATCTTCCGAAAATTCAGAAAAAATAAGTATCACAGTAACTCCTGTTGAACGGGTGCCAAAATGCGAGTCAGGAATGATAAGCGGTGAATCTTGCAAGGACCATATTGTTTGATGCTCGCGATGTGTTCTTCGGAACCGTATCCTTTATGTTTTTCAAATCCGTATTGTGAATAGACATGACGATAGTCCGTCATAATTCGATCTCGCGTTACCTTTGCAATTATGGAACCAGCAGCAATGCATGGATGAATACGGTCACCTTTAATGAACGATGTGTGGCGAATCGGGAAATGAAATGCATCTCTACCATCAATAAAAAGAACTGATGGTTCAATCTTACTTCGCAGATCTTGCAATGCACTATTCATCGCTTTTTCTGTTGATCTCAAAATACCTATGTTTTCAATATCGCTGGAATCCACAATTCCAACTCCCCAGAAACAATTCTTCGTAATCCAGTCATACGATTTCTCTCGTTCCTGGGGCGATAGAAGTTTGCTATCGGCAATGCAGCAATCAGAGCTGGAGGCTTTCTTAAAAGGTGACCATCTTGGAAATGAATGTCTTCTGCGGAAAAGTTCACATTGGATAATGCAACAACCAGCTACAACGGGACCGGCGAGGGCGCCACGACCAGCTTCGTCTATTCCTGCTATTAATTCTTCGGCTTGATTCATGGAAAGAAGAATAGCACTTAATAAATCCCAAGTACCAAGTACTAAATCCCAACAAAGAAAAATTATCTGTTGGTCATTGGGATTTGGGTTTTGGGATTTGCTCAAATCGTGATTACTTTCTCATTTCTCTGAGCATCCCTCTCGCAATCTCCCTCTCATTCCAAGGAACCTGTCCATCTTTCAGCCACATCGTTGTATCACTTCCTTTTCCGCAGAGAATAACAATATCTCCTGGCTGTGCCTTTTTAAAAAGGAACTGAATAGCTTCTTTGCGATCCACAATGCGACGAGCTTCTGTGGTTTTTGTATCTATGCCAGACCACACTTCATCAATAATTTTTTCAGGGTCTTCGGTGTACGGATCTTCGTTGCTCACAACCACTGTGTCTGCAAGGCGGCTACAGATTGCTCCAATGAGAGGACGTTTTTCTCGCATGCGGTCTCCACAACTGCCGGTAAGGACATGCAGTTTTTTCCCGGGTTCTAACATATCTTTTACGGTCGAGAGCGTTCGTTCATACGAAGCAGGCGTGACGGTAAAATCTACAAACACGGCAAAGGACTGACCTTCATCAATGCGCTCAATTCTTCCAGGAACTCCCGCAAATGATTCTAAGGATGAAGCGCATTTTTGAACGGAAAGGCCGGTACTTGTTGCGCATCCAATAGCACACAGTGCATTTTCTATGTTAAACGCACCTGTAATTTTGAGAGTGAGTGGAACTGCTGGTTCACTGTTTCCTTTATGAAGAAGCGCAGATGTGTGCAAAGTTTTTACAGAAATGTCCGATACCCAGAGCGTATCTTCATCTTCATCGATCATCCCTGATGAAACGCTGTAGGCAATGGTTGTAGCTGATGGGATAGAGGAATATAGGCGATACGTTTCATCACTCTTATTCAAAACTTTTGTTCCTCCTCCTTTAAGCATCTGAAACAGTATTCCTTTATCTTTGCGATACTGCTCCATGGTTCCGTGATAATCCAAATGTTCTGCGGATGTGTTTGTAATAGCAGTCACTTTTGGCCATGTGTAGTTGAGACGCCCTTGCACAAGACCATGTGAAGAATATTCCAATACTGCGTGCGTGCATCCTTCATCTACAAGTTTTTTTAGAAATGATTGAATTACAAAAGGTGAAGGAGACGTTTTTTGAGTCGCATTCCACGTGACTGTTTCTTTGATGCGAAAAAAGGCTGTAGAGAGGGCGCCACAAGCAATCCCATTTGTGTGCAAGATATGCGCAGTCATCCCCACCGTTGTCGTTTTTCCATCGGTTCCCGTAATTCCAATCACAGTCAGTTTGCGTGCAGGAAATCCAAACCTCGCAGCAGCCATAAATGCTTTTGCCTTATGCCACGAAAGCCGCACAGGATTGCGGTGCGATATCGCTTTTTTGGCTGCTCGAAGTATTTGCTTAACCATATCTCTATTCTGGCGCAGTTGAGGGAGGTTTTAAAGGTCCTTCCGATGATTTGATAGAATTGTTTGTATTTGACCTATGTCTTGCTCAATTTGAGCTATAAGCGCTTCTTGTGATGGAAAATCCTGCACTTCACGTATTTTTTGTACAATCTGAATCTGCACATTTGTAGGGAATGATGTAAGTTCAGTATCTAATAAATGAACTTCGCATGCGATTGAATCCTTAAACACAGGTCGCGGACCATAGTGCAGTGCACCTGTATATACCTGTGAGTTAATGTGCACATAGCAAGCATAGATTCCTTCTTGAAAAGTGGCCGGTATGTCCGACAAATCAAGATTCAGGGTAGGAATACCTATTTTTCGTCCTCTTCCGGCACCTGTGATGGTGTGAGCTTCAAAATGCATAGAAGCGGATTATTGTCCATTCACTCGAGCCTGATCGGCAAAGCTCTGTGCATATTTTTGCAACTGATTAGCTACTGTTGTTGCATTTTTATCTATCTTTTTCGCTTGCTCACCCAGATACCATGCATCTTTAGAAAGCTTCACAACATCATCCCAGTCTTCATTGAGGGCAGCTCTGTAGGCGCGCGTGAGGGCTCTGCAACCTTCGGCAATCTTAACAGCTACTTTCACAACGGGCTCATCGGCTTTGATTGCGAGTGCCCCACGAGTGACAAGCAGCCCGCGAGCGGATGCATATTCAGCTTCTTTTGCATTGCCTGCAGAAAGCTGATTGATTGTATTTTCCACCTCTCTTTTTGCTTCTGAAAGTAGAACCTGAGATCTCTCGCCTTGCTTATATAGGAGGTAGCGGTAAATGAGAACAGCAACATCTCCTCGCGTCAGTTCTCTTTGAGGCTGATACAAATTCTCTTTTGTTGCTATAGTCATAGAGCTTGCAATTGCATAGCGAAGGTACGGATAATACCAATCTTTTGTATTGACTGTGTCACGCGAGAGACTGAGTTGGATATCGTTAAATTGCTTTGGATCTGTATCTCTGCTGATGAGAAACATTTTAATAAATTCTACTTTGGTGACTGTCCGCGCACCGTAAAAATTCTTTGCTTTGGGTGGGCCATTAATTATTTCTTTCGTGCGCGCCCATTCCACGTATGGCAAAAACCATTCATTCTTTGTTACATCACTGAATGAAGATGTTGTGTATTGTTTTGCTTCTTTTTCAGCCAAAAGCGGCGCAGCTATTATTTTAAGAGCCTCTGCTCGATTTACTTTCTTTTCGGGTCGGAAACTCCCATCTTCATATCCAGCTATCATTCCCTTTTCTTTTAGAAAGATGACTGCATCGTATGCAAAGTGATCAGCAGGAACATCCCAAAAACCTTTTTGTTCTTCGGCAAAGGTCGTTGGTATTGCAGTGAACTGAGAAAGTACAAGGATTACACTTGTAAACAGCCGAAAATGTGTGGAGCGGAAGTGCATAGTTTTGCCACAAATTGGGCGCTACTAGGGTAGTCCCGTATAGTTTTTGGGGCAAGGCAGTTGGTTCTTTTTCTCTTAAGAAAGCCATAAAACTCGTTTATAAAAGTAACTCTGCATTTTAAAGCGTCTACGTTAGAATACGCGTATGGAGAGGTGGCCGAGTGGTCTATGGCGACGGTCTTGAAAACCGTTAGCTCCGCAAGGGGCTCGAGGGTTCGAATCCCTCCCTCTCCGCCACGTAAAAACGTGTAACAATGATAAATACTAAAGATTACTCCACTCTGTGTTCCCTTAATTTTTCTTTAAGTACTTCATCTTTAGGTAAAGTTGCACTCGTTCTTTTTTTCCATGTATTTCGTAGTTCTGCTAGATAATTTTTTTCTGTGAGCAGGCGATCAATGAATAGTTCAGCAGATTTTAGAAATCTACTCTGCCGACTGTTTTCGGTCATTGTATAAATAGCCGTTACAAGTGCATCTTCTCCACCGCATACTTCCTTTTTTAGCTCATCACGTGCAGCTTCCATCATACTTTCATGATCTAGACCTGCGAGGAATTTAAGGTCATCGGCGTTACCGGATGGGAAGTAGTGATTCACTCCCAGGCGCCGCAGTGAACAGGGTAATTGGAAATCAGCGATCACATCAGCTACTTGCGTAGCTAATCCTCCTTCACTGTGATGATCTTCGGCAACAATCAAATGTCTTGTTTCTAATGCTGCTTGAATAATAGCGGAGGCGTCTAATGGACGAACACAAGCGACGTTCAGCACTCGTACTCGCATTTTATCTTCTGTCCATAATTGATCGGCAGCCATTACTGCATCGTGTACTGCAATACCGGTTGCGATGATCGTCACTTCATCTAGTGCATCACCTGCTCCGCGGATGATGTCGATCTTTCCATCGAATACAAATTCATCTCCGTATATCACTTCGCCACTTGGATTCATCAGCTGCGCATGACCACTGCGAGCGGAAAAAATATAAACGCTCTGCAGTCCATCCGCGATGATCTCGAGTGCTTTTTCCGCTGCAGCTCCTGCCTGATTACTATCAGCGGGCATCCATATTTGCGTGTGATCCAATGGAATGTTCAAATAATTTCGTTCCTGATGTGTTTCACCATCTTCACCTACGCTCAGTCCTGCATGTGTACAATCGTGAATTACTCCGCAGCGAGTGTGCCCACAGTTCACATCAATCAAACGCGCATTTGCACGTGCTTCGTTTGTTCCAAATGCTGCAAAAGTATACGTGATTGGAAGAAGACCGACTTGACGCATACCTGCAGCCATCATGTACATATTGGCTTCAGCAACTCCCACATTGATTATACGATCAGGGAATTCTTTCTGTACTTTATCAAATCCACCAGAAGCAGCTAAGTCGGCATGAAGTACCACAATGCGATCATCCAACTTCATTAAATTTTTTATGTGTGTCTCTCCTAAGTCTTTTCTAGCAGCGCCTTTCTCTTTCATAATGGTTCGTGTATATCCTTTTTTCTTAAGCTCTCCAGCATTCCATGCAAGCGAGATGTTTGTCTCAACAGGTCTTTGAGCAGTGTATCTCTTTTTTTGTATGGTACGGAAAGGCTCGTAGGATTTTACTAAATCGTCCAGTGCAGGTAGATCTTTCAAGGCTTTTTCAGCGATCTCTTTTTTTAGTGGAGTTCCATGAAAATTTTCTTTTCCTGTATTCGATCCTTCTTCCATCAGCGGCACACCATATCCCATCGTCGTGTAATAACAGATAAAAATAGGATGTCCTTTTCCAGCGTTCGTATCTGCAAGATCCAGAGCGGCAGATACTT
>CAZJPS010000039.1:0-11989 GCA_964548055.1 uncultured Candidatus Peribacteria bacterium | reverse complement strand
GGCCAAGAAGTTCATTTAGTTTTAGAAACCCCTGTGGCGTAAAATGCCGATGAGATTCATTGGCCGAAGTATAAAAGTGATGTTCTAATTGCTCGGGTGGTCCCTTTTTACCAAATGTCATAGTGAGTATATTAAAACTATTTTATAATAATATGTCAATATTAATAGAATAGCGCATTAGTGAAAGGGCATGCAGTTTTTGCGTGCCAGGGCGGGCGCATACGAGGGTAGTTGCGGGGGACGCGTAGTCGGCTAGTTTTATTTAAAATTTCGTTCGTTTTATCATTATTTCACAATATTTGATTACGTAGTCATTGATCAAGCTGCATCACTCTGCGTCAGAGTGTGATAGTGTGCGTGTTAGTGTACATGTGAACCTTTACTATGGGCCTCAACTGTAAAAAACTTAGCATGGGAGGAGCAATTTTTTTTGCATTATTCATTCCTGCCTGGTTAGGTTTTGCCGTTCCATTTCTAGAAAAAATACCTTCTGATTTTTCTTACCATGCTGATGTTGTTTCATACGATAATTTTTACGATGAAAAAAAGAATGCATATCTTGGCGAGAAACGTTCTGTTACAAATTTCTCGTTTGAGGTTGAAGGTAAACATAACAGTACTCTCATTATTAAAAATTCATTCGATGTGAAAGAAACAACCGGACAAGAAATTTTTTCGGTAGTGAGACGCTACGGTATTAATTCATATACAGGAGAGCATGTGTCTGGCTTTGGCGACCGTAATCGCAGTGGCTATTTGTTTGCGCCAAGACATTTAAAAAAAGGTCAGTCATTTACGTATTGGCATGCAAATTATGATGGTCCGGCATTGCTTGCTTATGCAGGGGAAGACACTCTTTTTGGCCTTCCGGTATACAGATATGAGACGCGTTATAAAGGAGTAACGATAGATCAAACTAAAAATTTACTTTTTTTGCCTGACGTAGGAAAAACGAAGGGAGTGCGTTTGGAGCCGCATTTGCAGTTGTGGATCGAGCCTATTACTGGGTATTTGGTGAAATATTCAGACGATACTATTGCCTCTTATTACGATCTCAATTCTGGAAAGACCCTTGGTCCTTGGAATCATTTTAGGAATAGTTACTCCATTGAAAGCGTAAGAACTCACGTTGAATTAGCAAAAATGGCAAAAATGAGAGCAATTGTTTTTGAGTGGGCTTTGCCATTTGTGGCACTTGTTCTTGTTATTACTTTTCTGCTCTTTCTCCTTAGAATCAATAAAATGCTGCAAGTAATTACTATGTATGTATTAACAATAATAATATTCGGAGGAATTATCCTGTGGTTAGTTTTTCAGAATATTTCTGAAAATCGAAATTCTGAATCGGTGCTCAAAAAAATACGAGTGGGTGCAGAAAATGGATTACTTTCTTCTGCGGTGTGGATTGCTGAGCACAACGGTTATTTTTTGGATGAGGGTTTAGATGTAAATATTGTTCCATTCCCATCGGGTCGGGCTGCCATTCGTGCTGCTTTGCTTAATGAAAAAACTGTAGATATTGCAACAGTCGCTCAAACTCCTGTAGTACTAAATAGTCTTGTTCGAGATGATTTTTGGATTGTTGCAGGTATGGTGAATACGGTGAATGATGTAAAAATTCTTGCACGTAAGGACAGAGATATTAGTAATATTAGCGACCTGCGTGGTAAAACGATTGGTATTACAAAAGGTTCTACTGGGCACTATTTTTTGGGTTTGTTACTAGCCAGGGGTGGTTTAGAGCTAAAGGATATACATATAGTAGATTTAGAAGCTACGCTATTGCCTGAGGCCCTTAGTACGGGAAAAGTGGATGCCATAAGCACGTGGGAACCGCATATGTATGAAGCGCAAAAAAAATTAAAAGGAAACTCGGTACTCATAGAAAGCAAGGGTACTTTCCGTGAAGATTTTTATTTTACCGTACTCAAAGATTGGGCAAAAAATCACCCAGATAGCGTGCGGGCTTTTTTAAGGGCAATTGATAGAGCTGAAACATTCATTATGGAAAATCCAAAATCTGCTCAGCTAATTGTTTCAAAGAAATTAAATCTTGATGCACCATATGTTATGACAGTATGGAAGGATTACAATTTTGGATTATTTTTGGATCAAGCAATTCTTCTTTCCCTTGAACAGCAAGAACGCTGGATGATAACAAATAAAATAGGCCAAGATACTGTGAGGCCTAACTATTTGGATTATGTTTGGCTTGAACCTTTAATGGAAATAAAACCAGAGGTTGTTTCTATTATTCAATAGTTCGTATGAATGTTAGTACTAAACTTCGTGCAGCGGCAATTGCGAACGTCATCATAGTATTTTTGTTCATTGGGTTGATTTGTTATTTTATTTTGGTGGTAAGAAATACATATGAGAAACAGCAAGTAGCCGAAAGACTTGCTGAACTTACGTTTCAGGCAGCAATTATTCGTAATGAGTATCTGCAAAATCCTGGAGAAAGACAAAAGGCTCAATGGATCAGCCTTTATGAGGCACGCACAAGGTTATTACAGGAAAATGAATATTTGTTTTTAAAAGAACCAGATTTTTCTTTGTTTAAGCAACTTCAATCGTCAATTGAAACTAGCAAAGAACTGTTTCAGCAACTAGTAACAAGTGTGGAGAAAAAAGAAAGTGAACTTGTTATTCAGGAAATAAATAATCAATTCAGCGTGAGAGCGCAGGATAGAATTTCGCTTGTTCTGCGTCTTTTACATGCAAATCGTGAGGCTGGATATCGGGTGGCACAAGTTCTGTTTCCGTCAGTCATGTTCGTTGGAGCATTTGTGATAATTATTTCTATCGCTTCGTATTTTACAACAAACAAAGTATCCCGTTTTATTAAAAACTTGAGTACTGGCGCAAAAATTATTTCGAGCGGAAATCTGAGGTATCGAGTACCAATTTTAGGTTATGATGAAATAAATGATGTGGCTGAATTGTTTAATAAGATGACACGTACATTATCTGCATCGCAGACAATCTTAGAAAAAAAAGTAAAAGATCGAACAAAAGAAATTTCTGCTATATTGGGTGCTTTGGATGAATTTGCTCTTGTTTCTACAACAGATGTAAAGGGGAATATAGTTTTTGTTAATGATAAATTTGTGGAGGTTTCCAAGTACAGTAGGAAAGAACTTATTGGAAAAAATCATCGAATATTAAAATCTGGTTTGCAACCACAAAAAGTATTTGAGGATTTGTGGAAAACTATTAGTTCTGGAAATGTTTGGAGAGGTGAAATTATGAATCGGGCGAAAGATGGAAGTTATTATTGGATGGATACATGCATCGCCCCATTGTTGAATGAGAGGGGAAGGCCAGAACGTTACATTTCGGTACGCTTTCTTATTACGGATCGAAAGATACAGGAAAAAACAAAGTCTGAATTTGTCTCTTTGGCAAGCCATCAGCTTCGTACGCCTCTCACGGAGGTGCGTTGGGCACTTGCTTCTATTGCGCGTGATGCATCTTTGGATACAGAAGAAAAACAAAAAGTTGATGCAGCGCGTAAAGCAGTAGCAACTATGTCTGAAACAATTCATGCAATGTTGACCATTGCGCATATAGATTCAGGGAGTTTGTTACTACAAAAAAATGTGATTCGAGTTAAAGATATTTTGGATTCGTGCTTAGAATCGCTCGATGGTATTCAAAAAAGAAGGGAGGTGCGTACGGTATTGCGCTGTCTGCCACAACTTACTCTAGAAACAGACGAGCAGTTATTTGCAGAAATTCTTATGAATATTTTGAGTAATGCTTACAAATACACCCCTAAAGGTGGAACGGTTACGGTGTCTGTAACACAGCAAAAAACCCAAATAAAAATAGAGGTAAGGGATACTGGTTTTGGCATCCCAACACAAGAACAAGGGCGTATTTTTGAGAAATTTTTCCGAGCTACAAATATAAAAGATAAAGAGGAATCTGGAACTGGACTAGGTTTGTACTTGGTATATTCTCTTATTCAAAGCCTTGGTGGAACTATTTCTTTTGTTTCTCAGGAAAATATAGGTACTACCTTTACTCTTACATTCCCGCTTATCTCCCATGAGTAATAAGAAAAGAACAGTACTTATTGCTGAAGATGATCTATTTCTTTCGCAGATGATGCAAAAGGCATTAGAAAGAGAGGGAATCGCAACAGTGGCTGTACATACTGGCACTGACGCAATTCAGGCTATAGATGTACGAACGCCTGATCTTTTGCTATTAGATTTACTGATGCCAGGAATTGATGGGCATGGTGTACTTAAGCATATACAGCAAAAGAAATATCGTTTTCCTGTCATTGTCTGCAGCAATGTGAGTGATAAGAGCGATAAAGAGACGTGCTCTACATTTGGCTGTAGCGAGTATGTTGTGAAAAGTGATATTGATGATGATGCGCTTTGGCCAATCATCAAGAAGTATTTTAAGTAATGTATAGGAACCACGGAGTAATGTAGGTATTATTTGAGTGTGCAACTCATACTCGCGCTTAATGCGTTTGTTCTTCTTGGTTTAATCCTCTTTCTTTTAAGAGAGGAATGGCGATTTCGAACCCTTTCAAGAAGAATACTGGAAACAAAACAAGATTTAATTTTGCTCATTCATCAATTACGTTCGCCACTTTCCAATGTACGAAAATATAATGATTTTCTTCAAACAAAAGAATTTGGATCTTTGTCCTTTGCTCAACAAGAAGCAATGAGCAAAATTAAGCTTTCGTTAGCAGAAAGTTTAATAGTACTTGATCGTATATTTGCTCGTTCATACCTTGAACAAGATTCTGTTGCTTTACAGCCAACATCTCTAGATATGAAATCCGTTATTACAGGAGCGCTCCATGCTGTGACAGCGCCAATCAAGAATAAAAAACATACTGTCATTGTAAACGGTAGTAAGAATGTGAAAATTTTTGCTGATCCCATTCTTTTGCACGGGATCTTTGATGAAATCATTACCAACGCTTTGCACTACACTCCTTCCGGCGGGAAAATTACAATTGCCATTACGCAGACAAAAAACACGGTGTCGGTATCAATGACAGATACGGGAATAAGTATTTCTGAAGTTGATCGAGCTCGTGTTTTTGAGAAATTTTTCCGGGGTGAGAAGACTCGGTTACTTCATGCAGGGAATGGCCTGGGTCTTTCGTTTGCAAAAGATTTTGCTGGGAGGTTGAATGGTTCCGTGCGTTTCACTTCGAAAGAGGGAAAAGGCAGTACATTTACAGTGTCTTTGCCTACGAGAATCAAATCTCAAAAGAACATGTAGCGTGCAAAAGTTCACTACATCAAATGCATTTTCTTCTTCCAAATTTTTTTAACTTAGATAAACATAAAATCAATAACATACGATACACACATACAATAGTATGAATTAATAAAAAATATCTATATGAAGCAAAAATCTCAGATACATATGGGTCATTAATTTAAATGTCTAAAAATGACAAATTATTTGTATATTTGAAGCAAAAAAACCATATACATTCGATACATACATTTTTTTTAAAATACAAAGAAATTGATACGTGGAATGAAAAGGAAAGTTCACAGACATATAGACATTTTTAGTCTGTTATGCTAGAATTTAGAGATTTTCACGACAGAAAAACAAAAACTCATGTCTCCCACTCCATATTCCAAGAGGCAGATTCAGGCGCTTGTCAGAAGTGCAGAGGAGTTACATGTCACTAAATCTGCAAGGGTGCGCTTGTCGTGGTTTTTATTTGCAGCGGGGCACGATTGGAATGTGAGTATGACGTGTCGTCATTTTGGTATTGCGCGTACAACGTTTGTACGGTGGCTAAAAAGATTCGATATTAAAAATCCAGAAAGTTTGGAAGAGTACACGCGCAGGCCGCATACATTGCAGTACGCAGCAGAAGACAAGGATACAATTGCTCACATTGAGCGCCTGCGAAGAGAGGATCCTTACGTAGGTAAAGAAGTGATTCGTAAAAAGCTATTGGAGGAGCATGGCATTCATCTTTCAGCTTCTACCATTGGTCGCATTATTCAGAGGCACTGTTTTTTCTTTGGATCCAGTCCCGCACATCTTTCTAAGCAAGCGCAGGGAAATGATCGGTTGCATGCCGATAAAGCGAATTTTACGGAACGAGATCATACAGGTGCGCAGAGTGCTTCTATTGATTCGCTTCCCATTTTTGGTACGTGATTATGAAACTCTTTCTCACTCGTATCGGCATATTGATTGCAACTTTGCTGGGTGCAGCTATGTTCATGGTTTTGGGAATTGCAACAGTGAGTGGGACTGCGTACCAACTTGATTTTGATAGCTTCAATTCGAATACCGTTCCTATGACGGGAGGTAGCTATACTCTTGAAGGAGGTCTTGGCGCACAGTCCACTTTTGGTACTGCTCCTGGCTATGAAGCCGATTCTATTGGTACAACACAATATTGCGGTAATAGTGTTATAGATGATGGGGAGGAATGTGATGGCAATTCCGTTGGTTCGCATACATGCGAAACGCATGGATTTACGTCTGGAACGATTCGTTGTTCATCAAACTGTACTATTGATACAACGATTTGCAGTACAGAATCGAGTACTCAAGTAGGATCCCAAGCTGGACAGGGCACTGGAGGTAGTCATCGTAGTCTTGCAGGCACACGGGAGAGAGAATCTTCCTCCTTCTCGTTGCCACCGAATTTGCATCCCTCTCCTGTTCCTACAAAAAATTCTTCCAAGCAAACGGACAAGCAAAATAATACAACTGATGATCCGAAACATGACACATTCCATCATATTGAAAATTCAGAGATTCAATTGAACCAAGATTCGGAATATTTCAGATCTGAAAATTCAGCAAATACGGATTCTGCATCGAGCAATGTCTTGAATAACAAGGAATATATATCCAACGTAAGCTCTCAAGGCGCTACTTCTCCAGCGTCAAATTCTGTAGAGGATCAAGAATTACCTTCTGCTACGGCCGCAGCAGATGCCATAGCAATCGGAAGTATGAGTATTACACAGGCAGGAATTCTTGCTCGCCTTGGATGGATTGCTCGCATTAAGAATATTTACGGTGTCATCCCCGCATTCCTCTCGTGATGTCTCGCCGCCCACTCTCACTGGCTGTACTTGTTGCATTCCTCCTGGCGGCACTGCCCGTACAGGCAACCACCGTTCCTGATAATTTGATGTATGAGGGAAGAATTTTGGACAGCTCACGAAATCCAGTCACTGCATCTGTTGTTTTCCGCTTCTCTCTCTGGAAAGGATCAGATTGGGTATCGGGTGATACGGTGAGTGGAAGTATTAATACAGCGTCTTCTTCTTATGGAGGTTGGTACGAAACCCAAACAGTCACGCCCAATAGTAATGGCATGATTCAAGTACTACTGGGCAGCAGCGCACCCTTGCCTACAATGGATTTCACACAACATAAATATCTCCAAGTAGAAGTGAAATCGGTAGGAAGCTCCGATTCTAGCTATGTACTGTTAGATCCAACGGGAGATAGTGGCGCTGACACGAACGATCGCAAAATAATCAGTTCAGTTGCGTATGCAAAAAACACAGAGAGTGTTCAAAACAGAGTGATTGGTACATCGTCTGGAAACGTACTTATTCTTGGCTCGAATGGCAGAGTGAACGCAGCGCAAATGGGCAGTGGTACTACCGCACGTGGATTTACAATTAATGCATCCAATACTGCGGGTGATACTACTCTTACATTTGGTCATTCGCTTCTGCCTGCAACAATCATATATTCTAATTCAGCCCAGCGCTTTGAGTTTTCGGCAGATGTAAAAATTCAAGGCAATCTTACGGTTACGGGTCTCATCAATTGTGACAGCATTGATACGAACGGTAGTGGGGCGCTGGTATGTGGTACAGATTCTGGAGCAGGAGGAGGTCTTTCCAGGGCTGAGGCAGATCCCCGATATGTTAAAAAACAAGGAGATGCAATGACAGGTACATTGACTATTAAGAATGGAGCAGGGCTCACTGCATCAGGTTCTATTGCTACAGAGCAAGGGATCACAATAAACAAGGATAATGCTGCCTCAGACGCCGTGCTTACATTTGGTAATTCTCTCGGCGCTAAAACAATGCAGTATTCAAATGCTAATCAGCAATTTGAATTCAATGATGACGTGGCCATTTCAGGCAATCTGACTGTAACAGGCCGTATGAATGGAGCAAAAATAGATGCTCATTCTGTAACACCGTTGCAGGTTTCGTCTGGAGCTGGCCTGAGTGTTTCCGTTGCTTCCGGTAGTTATCGTCTTGGGAATAGCATTGTTCAGTTTGCTGGTTCATCAGCTGTTTCCGTGTTTGCCAATGCAACAAACTACATATTCTTTGGTTCTGGCGGTCTCACAGTTCGCACATCTGGATTCGCTTCTCAGCAGTCGCACATTCCTGTAGCTGTGGTACTCACAAATTCTTCTGGCATTCAGAGTATTTCCGATCGCAGAGTTCTGCAGAGTGACACCAGAGAACACGATGTAGTTACAGTGCTCACTCCTGAATTTGATAAGGCTACGTATCAAGGTGATGGGTCAGATAACGTTGGTCGCCTCACCATGGCTCAGGATAACACGACCAAACGAAACTATTATTTGTGGAGTAGTACGCGTACTACTCTTCAAGATTACGATATTTTTGTGAAAGTGCTTGTACCCCAAGATTTTGTGAGGTGGAAATCGAATGGGATGACAAATCCTGTACTGATTCACTATCGCTCCACTACCGCAAATGCTTCAGATAATGCATTGGATGTGACCGTGTATGACACAAACGGCACTCCGGTGACTTTGAGTGGAACTTCAACAGGGCTTGCTTCTACTTCTTGGACAGCATCTACTCTTTCATTCATGGGGACTCCCACATGGACTCCTGGTCAGGAATTCCTTATGAAATTCCATTTGTCTTCTAAAAATGCGTCGGAAATCCATGTAGGTTCTTTGGAGCTGAACTATACTTCTTTGACCGGACAGTAATCATATTGTAAAAAATATATAAGTTTGCTATACTATCCAGATTTCTTCACACACATATATATATGAAAAGATTTTCATATCCACTTCGTTACCGCGCCTACACAGGTGTAGTACTTGCAGCTGCACTGCTTGCTTCCTCTGGGAACGTTGCGTACGCAGTATCCTCATGGAATCCAACAACGCTTGTGAATACAGAATCTTTTCAGATGATTGATCGTGGTGATGGAACTACCAATATTGAACTTCAATTTGGAGCAACGAATCAGACCATCAAGTTCCTTACGACGAATAAATTTCAATTTTCTCATTCCATTAGTGTCATAGGTAACCTTTCAGGATCTTCCTTAACAATAGATGGTCTGCGCAGTTGTGACACTATTGATACAGATGCTGCTGGAAATTTTGTATGTGGTACTGATACAGGTGGGCTTTCGCAAACAGCTGGAGATGCACGCTACGTGAATACTTCGGGTGATACGATGACTGGTTCCCTGCGCGTGAGAGGAAACCTTTCTGGTTCCACTCTTAATGTTGATGGAAACGCATCCTTTCATGGTGCACTCACAACGAGTGGAGCTATTACTACCAAGAGCAATTCGTTCACTATTAACTCAGGCAATAATAGTACGGATGACACCCTTACTTTTGGTAATACAACTGCATCTCAAACATTGAAATATTCACACGCCAATCAGCGTTTTGAATTCAGCAAAGATGTAAAAGTAACGGGTGGCGTGCGTGCATCTGGTAACCTTTCTGGTTCTACATTGAACGTTGATGGAACATTCAACTGGCGCGGACAATCGTATACTGCTCCCACAAGCCAGTCTGCAAATACATTCCTTAAAACGGATGGTGCTGGAAATCTAACATGGTCAGCACAGAGTACTGGAAATTCCAGTGGAAATATTCTTTCACTGCATCCTGAGTATCCTAACGCTGTATACACAGCATCGGGTGCTGCTTCTGTTGGTCAGCTCACTTATTCTGGTGCGCTTGGCACAGATAATTTCTATCGCTGGTCAACATCCAAGGCTACATTGCAAAACTACTTAGTTGCTATTCGTGTTCAAGTTCCTGCAAATTTCAGCCATTGGGAAACTGCTTCTGGCATGCTTGTTCGATTGCGCACAGCAACAACTTCTGCAGCTGATAACCACGTGACGGTGCGTGTTCTTGATACCAATGGCGCAAATGTGGCCATTGGAAATAATGCATCACTTCGAAGCTCCACTGCGAATACATGGCGCACAAACACCGTAACAGGTCTTTCCTCTGCTGGTACGTTCACGCCGCTTGGATACATGACTATTCTTGTGAAGGTGGCTGCAACATCCGCTGGTATTACGGATCTTGGATACATTAATCTGCGATGGTCTACTACTGTTCCCTGATCATTTCGCTTTGCATCTTTAAGAGCGCCTCCGGGCGCTCTTTTTTTGATTTGAGCCTATAAAACTTGATTGAAATGACTAGTACCAATCCATATATCGCTTATTTCACAAATCTAGATGACGTGCCTATTTTCTGTTTTTCTGCTATAATGTAAGGATTTCTCCATATGTACATTTCTCTGTTTTCACAGGCAAAAATGAAGAGAAACAGAAATGTACGTAAAATTCTGGGAGTGGTAATAGCTATAAGCATTCTGTTTTTTTCCATAGAACGTGATGCAGTTCCGTTGGTGATTGCCAGTAGTTTTAGCCCCACCATTCTTGTGAATACCGAGGCTTTTATGACTGTGGACGACAGTGACTCCACGGCAAATGTGTCTATCAGATTTGGAGACACGCTTGCTAAAACTATTACCTACAATCGCACTACTGCACGTTTTGAATTTAATGATTCTGTATCTGTCACTGGAAATCTACGCGTGTCTGGTACGGCTTCGGGCCAAGATATATATGCAACTCGCTCTTTTACGGGTGCGAATATTTACGCAACCACTACACTTGGAGGAGCTGGGCTTACGAGCTGTTCAAATACTACAAATGATAAATTGCTTTGGAATAGTGCTACAAAACAATTTTCATGTGGAACGGATCAGGGAGGTGCAGGCAGTGGGCTTTCGCAATCGGCAGGAGACGCGCGTTACGTGAACACTTCGGGTGATACAATGACGGGAGCACTCACCATTAGTAATGCTGCTGGCTTGAATGCATCAGGTGCGATTCTTACAAATGGTAATGCAACGCTCAATAGTGATAATGAAGCTGCTGATGCAACACTCACATTCGGAAATGCAACACTGGCGCAAACAATTAAATACAGCCATGCCAATCAGCGCTTTGAATTTAGCAAAGATATTCGTGTGACTGGAAATATCACCGCTGTGGGTGCACTTTCTGGAACCACTCTGAATGTGTCGGGCATTGCTGGAAATACGTTCGTGCTTGATGGTAATTCAGTGGTATTTGATGCAACGAATAACCGTTTTGGTATTGGCACTTCATCACCCGATACAACACTCGAAGTGGTTGGGTCCATGTCTGGCCGCCTCATCCGAGCACAAAACCGGTTGGAATCGTCTGGATCTTTGCTAGTGGGGGGAGCAACGATAAATAAACCTTCTACAACACAAGCCATCAGTGCAGCGGGAAACTCTATTTTGGCAAATGCCACCATGGTCGTGGTTGATCCCAATGCGGATTATACAATGACATCTACTCCAACTATTGCAGATGGATCACCTGGCCAGGTACTTATTGTGACTGCTTCTAACAGTGAAACAAACAAAGTGATTGTGCAAGATCAGGATACTCTTGGTTCATCCAATCTACAGCTGGGAACGACGGCAAGAGAGATTACGGGCAAGAAAACGTTGACCCTTATGTTTGATGGAACGGATTGGGTGGAGCAAGCGTACACAACCGAAAGTATTGATGTACAAACATTTACAGCCACGGGTGCAAATACGTGGACAAAGCCAAGGGGAGAAAACGCTGTGTATTTAATTTGGGTGGGTGCTGGGGGCGGGGGTGGCGGCGGAACCGGCGGTGCTGCTGGAACTGCGCGCATTGG
>CAZJPS010000038.1:0-12167 GCA_964548055.1 uncultured Candidatus Peribacteria bacterium | reverse complement strand
CACAGTGCGTGGTCTACTTGGCGAGTAAGAACTGACATTGCCAGAGGGAGTGCCACCCGTTCCTGGAACAGACATGGAAGCACAACGTGCAGGGAACAAACGACAGAAATCCTCTAAACCTGAAGAAGAATTGTAGCCACTAAACGAAGAATACGTACCTCCACCAAACGAAGAGTACGTACCTCCATCAAACGAAGAAAACTCATCAAAAGAAGAGCTTACACTCAATGCAGAACGCGATGAGTTGGAACTAAAACGGGTTGAACTATAAGAACGATCCGAACTAGATCCTGAACGAGCCGAAGATGAAGCAGAACGCTCTGATGAAGATCCTGAACGAGCAGAACTTGCACCGCTGCGCGCAGAAGAAGCACCAGAGCGAGCAGAACTTGCACCGCTGCGCGCAGAAGAAGCACCAGAGCGAGCAGAACTTGCACCGCTGCGCGCAGAAGAAGCACCAGAGCGAGCTGAACTTGCACCGCTGCGTGCGGAAGAAGCACCAGAGCGAGCAGAACTTGCACCGCTGCGTGCGGAAGAAGTAGTGCCCGTTGGAACACACTGACAGCATTGGCCAGCACACGCTGCATTGCCACACGTTGAACTACAACGAAGTTCGTACCCAACGCGGCAATCTACAGCTATGCGTTGGCATACATTACTGGCAAGCCGCGCAGTACAGCTATAACCAATAGGACAACTAGCAAACGGATCAGGAGTAGGCGAACCTGCACTACCAGATTTGCTTGTTGTTCCAGAAGACGAAGGTGGATTGTAGCCAGGAGGCGTACCACCGGATGGCGTACCACCAGATGGCGTTCCTCCCGAGGGAGTTCCTCCTGTGGGTGTGCCAGTTGTAGGTGTGCCACCTACAGGAGTGCCACCTGTAAAGTTACCTCCTCGTGTGGTGCCGCCTACTTGCACTCCTGCAGTTACGCCTCCCGAAGGAGTGCCACCTGCTGGACCACCATTTGTGGGAGGAATATCAAGTGGAGGCCCACCTACAGGCGGTGGAATAAAAGGAACTCCTGGTTGAGGACCTTGTTGTGGATTACAACCTTGCTGGCACGCACCCGCCGTATCAAAAGCCCTTTCAACAACTAATGTACCCCACGCATGAGTGCTTGTGTACGATGCTGGGCAAAACGGTGGATTGAGTACCGCCCCATCTCCGTCCGGGTACGGATCTGGATACCAAGAGATACCATTTTGTAAGGACGTTGCCTCGGTACACATCTCTTCCGTACGCGTAGCTATTTTAAGTGGACCATTCGTGCACACGGCTCTGTAGGTAGTTTGCACGGTATTCGCACTACTTGCAGCACCTGCATCTTTCCATACACAGAAGTACTTACCACACACCTGATTACAATCATTCAGGCCATAGCGCGTCCAGTAGCTTCCCGAAGAACATGATCCACTGCTTGGCACAGTTGTGCATCTATTTGTTGGTGCCGTGGGATTGCAGCAAGAAGGTGCTGCAGCAGCAGGCGAGCGAGATGATGCACTCGAAGAATTTCTGCCACACACAAACGCATTGCAGTAAGCCAACGCTCCACTCATTCCACCAAGGAAACTAGATAGGCGAGGTTGGAATGAAGCACCGTTGGTGTTTACGCAAGCGGCCTCATCCGTTACCCGGTTGCACGCTGCGCCGGACCGAGGAACAGTGCAGCAATAGCCAGGGGTATCATCTACAATTCGAAATGAATACATCTGCGATACTGTTTCATTTCGCCACACAACAATATTGTAAGTACCTACACTTGCGTTACTCTTTGCCTTTATATAAAAATCTCCATAATTTAATTCAAAAGGGTTCCCTGGTTCTACCTGTCGACTGAGAATATAGTTACCTTCATCTACAGCTCCTTCTTCATCAGCTGGGCCTGTTAAATCGAGAGCTGAATCAGACGATTCGCCTTCTGGATCTACATCATAACTAGTCACCCATCGGCAATCACCCGTAAGGAAAACATGCTGCAATGCCCCCTTCTTTAATACAGTCGGCATCCCAGTAACCTTACAAGGTGTATTACCTGAATGACCGGTTACATACGTTCTGGATGAACTCGGATCTACAAAAGTTATCTGAATATCGTTGAGATCTCTGCCCTGTGCTCTCAGCATAAACCCATCTACTTCCGACCAACGTACTCTAAAATTACCAAACTCGTATTCAACATCAGGATCATCAATCCCCGTATTGATGCCATTGTAATTAATATCTACAGAATCACATTGATTCGCAATTGCAGGGGGAATACTCAAGGTACCATCCTCTGGAATACGAGCCACCCACCCTTTCACGCAGTTCACTGAATTTGCAAGCTGACCCGTAAAATTACTGCCACGGATTCCACCACTTTGATTCAAAAAAAGGAAGCTGCCTCCAAGTGCTAGCAGCAGAACTGCAACTACAAGGAGCCAGATGGTACGGGAACGAGAAACATGCATTATTGAGCAGTGAGTTCACAAGCTGTGTTACATGTACGTTGATCCTTATGGAACATGCGGCCTACTGTACTTAAACAGGCAACTGCAGATTCCGATGCTTCACACGTGCGGCCTGTATCGGGGCAGCACCAACCTGCCTTTTCCTCTGCCGTTACTGCAGGAGGATGTAAGGCTGAAGTATTTGTTGGTATCACAGCGGGATTGGTAAAACCGCGAAGGAAAAAACCAACCACGAACCCCAAGGGCAAAATTATTGCGATAAATATCAACACGGATAAGCGACCCATGGTGAAGACTGTAGCAGGAATTCCTCACTCTTGTGAAGCACTCCCCAATGCAGAAATGCCTTTCACACAACCCTATCTGGAATACTATTGTTGCGATCCACCACTCAGCCCATTTATGAGTGTTACAAATGCTCCACACGTAGGGCTTGTTCCATTCTCGGTATATAAGAATGAATATCCGTTTGTTGTACATCGGTCTGCATCCACAGGCTTGCAACTGTACGATGTTTCACCGGGATATTTAGCCGCACATGCCACGATTGTTTTTAATTTCTGGCAGGTATCTGGGCAGCTATTGTCCACATTACTCCGATTCACGTACGGAGGAATATTGAAGAATGTTAATTCCCTCGTGCGGTTCCCGTGCTGGATTACATTGTAATTGTAACAAAGTGGCACACGCGCAGATACTTCGCTCCGTACCAAGCGCCGGTCACAGACAAGTATAGGTGTATCGGGGAAAGGAATAATAACGCCAATTGGAGACTCACCTCCTATGGGATTGGTGGGTACATTTGTTCCACCTTCAATTGTTCGGGAACATAACAGCGCACGCACCTGTATATCACTCTGTGCAGGTGCAACATTGTACCATTGGGATCGCACCCCATTTCCAGCCAAGCACTGCGCCATCTGCTGCTGTGTTACTACCGTGGCATTCGAGATATTTTGAATGCTGTAGGGAAGTGAAATATTACTTTGTAGCACTAAAAGCTTTCCATCCTGATTGCAACAAGACTGCACTAATGGAACAGGCCTTGGTGGAACACGCGAAGAACAGTTTTGCTGCGCCGCCTGATTGCATTGATCCAATGTGCTGTAGGGAACAAGAACAGGCCCAGGGCAATCTTCCGCAGAAACAGGTTTTTCACCGCACTGCCCAATGCCTTGCTTCGGTGTATTGCGTGCGCAGCAATACACCCCAGGGGCAGAAGAGGAAGAAGCAAAACCTACAATCTTCCCGCATGCTGTATCGCAATAATCTTTAGACACATCGAACACTTTTCCTCCCACTGCTGGAGAAAAACAACTCTGCAATGTGTTCACACCAGTACGAAACGAACACTGCTGTGTTGCTTTAAACTCGGAAGGAATACAGCAATATCCTACCTCTTGAGCGGGCTGACAATTGCGTGGAGCGGCAGCTGCCGCAGCGCATTCAGCACTTTGGCTATATGTGTACCCAGAGCACGATGCCGCTTCTGCTGGGCTATTATTGCGAACACACGAACCAGAAGGTGATGGATTACCACCCGAAGGAATGCCGGGAGTACAGCAAAACCCAAAAGACTCAATGCCCACAGGGAGATTTGCACGTGCAGTATCTGTAAAACTGGCACCCAAAACACTCACGGTAACTACAGTAAACCCGAACGCCAGAGCACGTACACAGCGCCGGAATATAAATCTTGGAGATGGCATGATTTACCTAGAAAAACCACAGGCAATATCGCACACGCTTTGGTTTACATCGTACACACCCCCGCCCGACGTACGGCATGCATCTACACTCGCAGTCTGCGTGCATGCAGAACCTTGCTGCATACAACAAAAGCCCGCAACTGGGCGCCGCGCCTCCCATAATCCACGATAGTAATACCCAGCTCCTGCCATGAGCGTAAAACCTAGAACGTACACTACAAATGCGCGCATGAAGCGAACTGTAGCAGCCAAAAAAAGAAATGCCTATATTAATTAGGTTGCGCAATGTGCGTCATATACTGCTTGAATAATTACCAATGAAAGCGCGGAGAAAAAACACACCGCTTTTAGGGCTAATTCCGGTGCAAAGTAAGGATTTATGGCAATAATATTTGACAAATCATACAGTATAATTTACCCTAAACCTTAATATTTAAGATTTGTACAAGATTCTGTACTTCTTATGTCTATTGGGCTCCCAAAACAAGGAGGAATTGAAGACAATAATCGTAGGGACCCTTGTAGCTCTGCTATTCAAACAATAGCAAAACAATTAGGTATTTCGCCAAAGGACGGAAAAATCCCTTTTTACGAGATTCTTGGTATACCTAAAGAAGATATGCAGAATCCAGATATTCTCATTCCTGCTGTAAACAGGTTTGCCGTAAGCACGCATGTATTAAACCTTCTACCAGAGGAAAAAATTGCCATCTTAAATAAGTGCCGCGAATTGACTAAAATTGTTTTAAACAAGGCAAAAAAGCCAGAAAAAAGTCCGCCATCCACTACAGCACGTACTTCACTCCCTTATATAGAGAGACCACTACAATCCGCCTTTGCACCAAAAGAGGAACGGCCGTGGAGCAGTAAAACAATTGCGGCCATCACGACAGGGGTTACTGCCGGGTTTACCGCCCTCATTGCTACGGGCGCCCTAGGGTACGCACTCCTAAAGAAGCAACAGGAAGATGTGCCACAGAATACACAGCCATCTGCGCGTCTTGTTGCAAAAAATTCTCCCCCGCCAGATTCAAAAAAAGGACCTAGTGCCCTTGGCAAAAATACAGTACCTCCCGCTCCGGTTATTGGTAACAATCAGAAGGAAGCTGTAGTAAGTCCTCCTTATGAAGAAGAGGAAGATCCGCCAATACCTCCTGTACACATTGAGCCAGTATTGCCCATGAACCAGCAAAAGGGCCCAGGCGTGTTTACCGAATTATTCAAGCTACTACAAAGTAAGAATGGCAATTCTCCAGAAAAACAAAACTCCGTTGAAACAAGAGCACAAAAAATTGCACGGTTGCAAAAAGAAATACAGGAAACCGGTTCTTTTGTGCCAGAAATCCACCCTGACTTCTTTCAAAGAAAAGGTATCTTCGCTCCAATGTTTGACTCTAAACAAAAGATAAGTGAAATCGAATCACCAAAAAACATGCAAACGTTCAGAATTAGCATGGAGTGTAAAGAGTTTGAAGAATCACTCCCTATTGTTGTTGGTCTACCTATAGTAATTACTACGAGCTCCCAAGTATGTTATAAAGTTACGGGCAGAGTACAAATTGGAAACGAATATCTAAGTCCAAATGAGTTCTCACAATCACTTACACCAATCAATCCAGACAAAGAAAATCCGTACGGCTCACAAATGTTAGTCATTATTATTCCACATGAAACTCAAATAAAAAGAAAGTTAATGCCTAAATCAGCAGAGACATTAGTCGTGCATGCTGATTGTGTTGCGAGTGTTTATACTCCTAATAAAGTGGAATGGAATGCAAGGCACATGGAAATTATGGAACAAATACGCAAGCTTAAGATTCCTGCTCCCGAATATAAAATGCCTGAATTTAAGAACGATCTGCCAAAAGAAATGCAAGATTTGCTACACGAAGCAGCTGCAACAAAAACTGTAGATGAAAGAATCAATATTGGTCTGAAAATTGCCTCAAGGCTGAAGTACAACGGAAATGTTCAACAAACCCAAGGCTTAAAATTGTTTACTACAGGCGAAGGAGATTGCGTAACATTTGCATCCCTATTCTTAGCTGCTGCCCAATTACAAGATTTTGCTCATTATTCTGATGGGTACATCGTAGGGGGGAATGGTCATGCTGTTGTGCAAATTACAGTTGGAGAAAAAGGTAAAGAATTTTCATTTTATGTAGACAATGGTGGGATCATAAGAGATATACCTAATTATGTAAGCTCAAATATTGGAAGGAAGCAGGGACGCAATGGAGAGTTGATTGGTACCAATCTTGGATATAGATATAAAGGTTCAAAGTTTAACCGACCTCTGATAAGTACCAAAAATGAAGGTGGCCATAAAGATATCCCCGACGACCATCTTCATCCTCTGGTACAAGCATACGCAACTGAGCTGCTTGCTGCTCGCCAACAAGAACCCCTTCCTCCGGTTGCCCAAAGCAATTCAAAGGAATAACTGCACGCAAATTAGCGAGGCACCACAACGCCATTTCTGCATGCAAACCTTGCATCGGGGTTGCCCTGTGTATCGTAACCCACAAGGCCATGACCATTTGTGGAACACAGCGTGGCATCCGCAGGCACCCACCCAAAGCTGGTACAGCAAGCTGCAATTGTTTTTAGTTGTAAGCAAGCATCGGGGCAACTATTGCCCCCTCCTCTTACATTTGTATATGGGGGAACATTAAATAATGTAAAAAGCTGAAGCTGAGACCGCTGCAAAAGTGGATCGTATGCCTGGCAACTACTTGAAACTACTTGCGATACAATGCCTAAACGGCGATCGCACGCTAGGTACACAGCTGCAGGACCGCCAGTACCTGCCGGGGTACCTACTACGGTTGGCAAACTGCTCACGCTTGATGCTGCAAATCCTCGCGAAGATGCACTGGAAACAGACACTTTACTGGATACAGAAGAATGAGCGTACGAGCGGGTACAGCTGCTTGGGGGTATTGCTGAAAGCGTACCTCGCACGCAGGATGTTTGCGTGAGTGGATTACTGGTTACTGCCAATGCAGACCCATTGGCACTACAGCAATACAATGGGAAGGCGGAATCACCTGCCCCACCCCCCTCTCCTGTTATAAAACACTGTGTCGGACGAACTGTTAAAGATGTAGTACAGAGGCTTGCGGCAACTGCACTCCCTGGAACTACAGCCAGTGAAGTGCCATCTGCGGTACAACAATACTGAAGAGCCGTAGTAGGATTCACGCTGCTCACAGAAGAAGCGAATGCTCTGCAATTTTGTAGCCTTGCAGCATTACAGAAATTACTAGCAGTAGTACCACTGAAATACTGAGATCCAGGAACATTTTTACACATTGTGTAGCTATAGCTGGCAGTGCAGGTGCCGTTAGACCCATATGGATTTGGCAAGCAACAATAACCCCCTGCCGATGAAGATGAAGATGAAGATGAAGATGAAGATGAAGCCGCTCGCGCTGTGCACACCAACGAATTATTTGTGGTCATCATGCCTGTGCACTGCCTGGAGGCAGCAAGACTTGTGAGTGTCCCCGATATTCTCCTAGAACCATTGCAGCAAAAATATGTGGGTGTTGGCACAGGGTTGTTATCAACCGTGTACCACGTCCATGGAGAAAAAGGATCAAAAGGAACGGGTGCTCCTGGAATAAAAGTTGGAATGGTACCAACTGTATCTGGCTTGCATTGCACTGCCGCTTCGTACACTTCTGCAGTAGTAGGATCCTCGCCTGTCCATTCTACGAGGGTATCTTCTTGTTCCTTATCACACGCAATGTTGTCCGGCATGTACGTAATCTGCACATTATCTGCAACAAGTAATTCATCCGAAGGTATATAAAGATTGTCTGTATACAGCGTCATTGTTTTTGTTGTTCTATTACAACAGAACGCGTAATTATTTGGCTCGTATGAAGATGATGAGGAAGAAACATACGATTCCAAACACGCCTGATAATCATCTTCAATCACGCTATTTGTGGGAGGATACCTCCTCGTATACTGCCAACTTCCTGGCTTTCCAGTGCAATATTTGAGTGTTTCCCACATCTCTCTACGAGGAGGTACTGTGTAGTATGCGTACGTTTCTGGATCATCCGTACTCAAATAAAACTCTCTATTGGGTGCATCACAACATTCAATGTACTGATACGATGAAGTGGAAGAAGAAGATGATGAACAAGGAATAGCCCCAATGGGATTGCGCACAGAATCTGCCTCTGCGCATGGAATAGACGAACTGCTTGAAGAAGATGAAGATGTAGAACATGCCTCCTGTTCCCCGCGGCACTCACTCTTGAGAGTGACACAATAAAACGTGGTTTGGTATAGAGGACAAGTACTTGTGTCGTTAAGAGATGCACAATCTGCATCTGTTTGGCAGAACGTTCTTGCTGTTACGTCCACCTGATTTACAGTAGCAAAATCTGTAGAAGACGGAATCTGTGGCTGTACGGAAGAAACAAGCGCGAATGTAAACACAAACGCCATGAAGGCGACTGTGGATAAGCGAAGTATCTTCTCTGAAGAAAGCATGTATGGCACACATAGTAGCAGACAGATACAAGAAAGACGATGGACGAGTAATTGGAGAATACGACGAAGAAAAAGATCATGATGAAAAGGTATTTTGAGTATTGCTTCCACGTTCTTTCACTCACCTCAATCTCTTTCATCTCTTCGATTCCTCTCTCTTAGCATCCGCCTTTTTGTTTGACCATTTCACACGATTGGATGCCAATGGCATCATTTTTGAATTGAAGATAATTATTCACAGTACACGTGGAAGCATCGCCAGGAATACAACCCTCCGGCATACAACAGAGAACTTGAGTTCGAGTTTTTGCACAGGCTTCTGAACAGGAACTGATTGTCCATGCAGGTGAAAAGAAAACTGATATTTGGCCCGATTTAAAACTTTGTACATCACTCATGCGATCAAAAACACGGCACTGTGCAGGGGGACTTGTCACAAGGTGATCGCACACAAAATGAGCACCCGCTGGAACAGAAGGATCTGCAAAAGGAACCCCGGGGAGTGACGATGCATTACTGGAAGAAGATCTTTTTTCTACGGGAATGCAGGCAGAAACATCTTTTTGATATTGGTCTTTCCAATAGTCATCTATTGTGACAGTAATGCCGGTTCCCGATCCCCCCTCCTTCAAGCACTGATCATATCGAATTTTGTAAAAAGATTCTGATGCATCACCCACGTACAAAAAACCACGAACATTGCAGCATTTTTTCCACTGTGGGCCTTCCACTACTTCGGACATAATGCTGCTTGCGGACGATCTTGGCCTTGGAACACCTGTACCTGGAACAAAAATATCTTTTGATGGGCGGCTACTGCTGCCACTGCCCGTATGCAATATGGAACCAGAAAGTGATTTTTCTGATTGTGCAGACGCTGATGATAAGGAAAGTACGGTGGAACCCGTGAGTGCATTCGTAGTCGTAACATACGTAATTGCCTCTGCAATAACAGCTGCGCAATCATTAGGCGTTTGTATATTCACAGGAACAGACACCATCCCTACAGAAAATAGATCTGCAATATTTCCACTGCGATACAGATCCATCATATCTTGAGAACCTCCAAATGCATTAGATGACAGAGTAATACCACGGATGGTGACGGTATTCCCGTCACTCTGGCTATCTGCAACAGCAACGTACAATTTTGCATCTTTGAGTGGCTCTGTAATAGGAGTAAGTGGAATGGTTTGAGTAAAATCCATCACATCGTCACGAGCAAATAATCCCTCCATAAGAGTGACATGCTGCAGACGCTGCCCCTTCTTGCGATACACGGCTGCTAGAAGAGCTCCATTACTATCCCCTCCGGATTCATTTACCGACGTCCCAGATGGAAAACCATAAAGAGTATAAATTCCATTGCGCGCCACAATATTGCTCACATCAGCTTTATATACTCGGTTCAGCGCCCCCGTGCCACTCTCGACCCAACAAGTATCTGATCCAACCGATAACAATTCTGCTTTGACTGGCTTTCCATTTAAGGAAAGTGCAGAAAGATCGGGTGCCCGAATTCCAATAGTATTTATATACAACGTGGCCGACACGGTGGCCCCTTCAGGAATCCCCGTAAGACTAAAATCTGCGCTAGCAAGAGGGCCCTGCTTATGCAAAATATCGGCTGTTTTTGTACGACCAGAAAGCCCTCTGTACGCGAATACAATCCCACCGGAAAGTGTTTCATTCAATCGTACTCGTAAGCCATTTCCCGTTCCTGCACGCACAGAAGAAATAGAAGATCGCGAAGAAACTGATGATGAACCTGAACTTGTCAGTACTTTTGAACTCGATACTGATCCACCTGCAACTTGCCCGAGTATATTTGAAGCAAGAGGTGCATACGCAAAAAAAGAGATGATGATCATCACCAAGAAAACGTAGATTGCACCAACAATGGGGAGAGTCCGCGACACAACTCGCATGGAGCATACAGTACCACGGAGGAAGGTGCTGCCGCAGTAGTAACTAGCACACAATTGAATGCCGGAACCTATTTCATAAAACAGAAATGGAAAAATACTGTATAATTGCTCTCCTGTGCACATTATTCCTGTAACAACCTCGGTTCTTAAAAAAGGTGATGACGTGGTAAAGGCTATGTGTGAGAGCGTTTCATATAAGGAGGGGGATATTATCGTGCTATCTTCTAAAGTTATTGCAACCGTAGAAGGTGCCGCACTCCAATTGCAATCGCTCCAAATTTCTGAGGAAGCAACCACACTTTCAAAAAAGTATTTTTTGGATGCAAAGTTTTGCCAAGCAGTGATAGAAGAAACAAAGCGCATGCGAGGCCGCATTCTCCCCTCTTGCCAACACGCACTTTTAACCGAATTGCGGCCAGCAGGATTTCCTCAAGGCGTGTTGCTCGTGCCAAATGCGGGATTAGATCAATCAAATATCGATGAGGGCTATGCAATCGGTTGGCCTCACAATCCTGTACATTCAGTTCAAAAAATCAGAAAGGATCTGATGAATAAAACTGGAAAGAATATTGCCGTCATTATGAGCGATTCCTGCTGCCATCCGGGCAGGCTTGGGGTCACTGCATTTGCATTAACAGTAAGCGGTCTCGATCCATTTATTTCTTTAGTGGGAACCGCTGATCTTTTTGGGAAAGACTTAAAAATCACACAGGAGGCTGTTGCAGATCAATTAGCTGTTGCCGGAAATGCAACAATGGGGAATGCACATCAATCTATTCCTGCTGCAATTATTCGAGATCATGGATACGCCCTTAGCGCCTACGAGGGATGGGTGCCGGGAATTGAGCCGGAAGAAGATCTATTTAGAGGAATGAATGCTTCTCAGGTACTATAGGAGGCACATGCGATTCATTGCTCTCTCCAGTTCCCGGGGCACAACATTAGAAGCAATTTTGCAGAGCATGAAAGATGGGACCCTGCAAGCTGAATGTATGGGCTTAGTAACTGACAAAGCTGATCGCGGATGCGTTGAAAAAGCAAAAAAGTTTGGAGTGCCAGTTACCGTTGTTGCACGTGTACCAGGTGAAAGCAAAGAGATGTACGATCACAGACTACATGACACTCTCATGCATAGGTTTTCTCCAAAAAGAAAAAATGATGACCTCATCGCAACCGTGGGATGGATGTACATCCTCACCCCATGGTTTGTACGCCAGTGGCACAACAGAATACTCAATGTACATCCGTCATTGCTCCCCAAGTACCCAGGCATTCATGCTCATGAAGAAGTAATTGCAGCAAAAGAAAAAGAGACGGGAATGACCATCCATTTAATTGATGAAGGCATCGATACAGGACCAACGCTCCTTCAGCAACGCTGCCCGGTGTTACCAGAGGACACTCCCGAAACACTCAAAACACGTGTGCAAGAAATGGAAAAAATATGGTACCCAAGAGTGCTGCAAATGATTGCAGTGGGGGAGATGAAGTTGCCGTAGGCAATAAAAGGGGACAAAGGTCTTTGTATTACTTTAACGACTGTCGCAGTCGCATGAGTAAGTAA
>CAZJPS010000037.1:0-12367 GCA_964548055.1 uncultured Candidatus Peribacteria bacterium | reverse complement strand
GTCCGCTGCCGCTTTTGGAGTAGAAGTGGGCATTCTTAAATTATTTTTTTCGCTTACTGGCAAACTTTGCTGCAAGTTGCCTGCGAGCTTCTATACTCACTGGCATAGCAAACGTACCTTTATCATTATAGTACGAAACTTGCTGAAGAGGCTGGTACTCATTTCGATTATTTTTAACAGATTCAAGAGTTTTTGTTGTTGCACTAGAGGATGGACGGTACCCTGTTAAGGGAACTCCACGCCTTTCCAATTCCTGAATCATCGTATAAGCGCCGACATCTCTACTGTTTAGCCGAACATTTTCTTTGAAAAATTTTTCCCCAACCTCCTGTCTTAAAGCATTAAACTCCTCCTCAGTTACTCTGGATCTTACCATCCCATTCACTTCTAGTGGTTCTAAAAGCTCAGAATAACACGTTTTGTAATTAGTATTTTCGAAGGAATGCGTCATAGGATAAAGGAAAAGAATTTTGGGCATTCTAAGAATGTTTCTATCTTGGTCAATGAAATAGGTATAAAAAGCGCACTTTTACTTTTACACAAGCCATAAAAATCTTCTAACCTCTTATGCTTTTTTGTGTAATTCACGTCTTGAAAAGAGGGCAATGAAGTTGCGCCTTAATAATGGCTGACGTGCTACCATTGATAGTTCTTTGGTTTGCATATCAGCCTCTGCGATCTTCTTTTGATCAACTGACTTCTGACGAAAACCCTGAAAATATTCAGCTGAGTACTGCATAAAGATGAAAAGTGACGGCATTTTAAATATGCCTTTCTCTAACGCAACAAAATCTGGGTGTCTTATCTCTTTTTGTTTGTAGTTAGCTAAAAAATTTCTTCTTCCTCTTCATTAGAGGATTGCAAAAGATACTAGATACACTCTCAGTTTGCCTCACAAACTTATCCAGGGGATGCCCTGAATGCCATACATGGACGCTTGCACAGGGGGCCAAGGTGCAGTGCTCCAGCGCCTGGTCCCTCATGGGGACAGGCATTTTTTATGTCCCCTCCTCCCAACTCTCCAAATACTTTTTCTGCTCCGGTGTGAGCACATCCATCTCCAAGCCCATCGCTTCTAACTGGAGCTTGGAAATATAATCATCGATTTCGGGCGGAAGAGTAATCACACCTGGCTGCAGTTTTCCTTTATGCTGAACCAGATACTCACAGGCAAGAGCTTGGCCACAGAAACTGAGGCTCATCACTTCGCTTGGGTGACCTTCCGCTGATGCTAAGTTCACAAGGCGTCCTTCGCCAGCTACGTAGATCACTTTCCCGGAAAGCTGGTATTCATCTAAGTAATGACGAACACGTCGCTTCCCTTTTGCTTTCTTTTCCAGTGTACTTAAATCAATTTCGCAATCGAAATGACCGGAGTTACACACTACTGCGTTGTCTTTCATTTTTTCCATATGCTCCCACCTGATCACGTGTAAGTTTCCCGTGACAGTGATGAACAAATCACCTTCTGATGCAGCATCTTCCATTTTCATCACACGGTGACCATCCATTGCAGCTTGAAGTGCTGCGAATGCATCTACTTCTGTCACGATCACCTGAGCTCCCATTCCTTTTGCACGCAGAGCAACACCCTTTCCACAGCTGCCGTAGCCAAGTACTACAACCACTTTTCCAGCAATCAAAAGGTTCGTAGAACGCAAAATTCCATCGAAGGTAGATTGGCCCGTGCCGTAGTAGTTATCCATCAGGTGTTTCGTTTTGTTATCGTTCACCGCGATCATGGGGATTTTAAGTTCTACATCCCTCTGCATGCTCTGCAAACGAATAATTCCTGTTGTAGTTTCCTCACATCCACCAATCAGCTTTGGAAGCAGGTGCTTGTGCTTACGGTGAATTTCTGTCACCAAATCGCAACCATCATCAATGGTGATATCTGGCTCAGTTTCAATCACTGCTGTTAAGTACTTGTAGTAATCCTCTTTGCTTTCACCTTTATACGCCCACACCTGCACATCCTTTTCCTCAGCCAATGCAGCGGCAATATCATCTTGCGTACTGAGAGGATTACAACCAGTAATAGCTACTTTTGCACCACCAGCTACCAGCGTGCGCACTAAAATTCCCGTTTCCTTGGTAACGTGCAGTGCCATTCCAATGGTAAGACCTTTGAATGGTTTTTCCTTAGAAAATTTCTCACGAACTTTCATAAGTGCACCCATACGGCGCTCAGCAATTTCCAGGTTCAGTTTGCCTTGTGGGGCGAGGGTGGGGTCTTTGATGGAGGACATAGGAGGAGAGTAACAGAAAACTAGAGTAAATCCCAAATCCCAAGGACCAAATCAAAACAATGGGATTTGGGATTTGGACCTTGGGATTTACTCAAGTAGTAGAACAGTGCCATCTCAAGAAAACTCTGGTAAAGCTTCCCCATAGGTTACTTCTGCCCTTCCAATCACATCGTTTATATCCAAAAAATCGAGCAGAGTTCCTTCGTGTTCCACGACAAACGATCCCATTGCGGCGCCCAATTGGCCACAATGTTTGAGTGGCCAGCCCGCAGCGAGACCTGTGAGAATTCCAGCGCGAAGCGCATCTCCTGCTCCGGTTGGATTCACTACTTTTTCTGCTCTGCATGCGTGCAGCACAATTGTATCCTTGGGGGTATAGAGGGTAAGGCCTGCTTCTCCGTGCGTAATGATGAGCAGATGCGTTTCTGTAAGGAGCGCATCGGTCGAAAAGCCTGTTCGCTCAGAGAGTAGCTGCCATTCGTAGGCATTCGTAATTACTCCTCTGCTTCCACGAATAGCTTTTAAAAGATCATCGCGGCTTAGCGCCAACACTTGTTGGCCGGGATCGAAGAGATAGGGAATCCCAAATGTAATGCACCATTGTACTGCTTCCATCATCAACCGCGCATCGCGAGGGCTGATGATCGCGAATGAAATATCATCTCTATCGTCTGAAAGTTTTTCGGGCCACGTTCCTTTGGAATCTGCACCGGGGTGGTAAAAGGTAATCTGCCTTTCGTTCTTATCCGTTGCCACAATGGCCGTGGAAGATGCTGCACTATCTATTTTTTCAATATTCTCCACTGCCACTCCTCTCTCTCGAAGTAACTCCACGTACGATCCTCCATCATTTCCTACAGTTCCCACAAGTAAAGAATCCTGATGGAGCAGCCTCAAATTCCACGCGATGTTGGCTGCCGTTCCACCGTGATGCCTGGCAAAACGAGGAGTAACAAAAGCCATGGAAAGCTCATGTAAATGAGCAGGATCTATAGCATCCGCAAATGAGCCTTCGTAATTGAGGAGGAGATCGTATGCGATGGAACCGGTCACAAGGATTTTCATGACGTGAGCCTAGCAGAAATAATAGTTCAATCGAAGTAGGGCTAGGGATTAGGGATTAGGATTTTGGAAACAATTCAAGGATTGAGCTTAGAACACAATACAAAAGAGCTCTTCTTTCCTAGCCCTAGTCCCTAATCCCTAGCCCTAGCCCTAACCCTAACCCTATACTCCTTGCATGAAGATCGCTGTCGTTGGAACTGGCTACGTAGGACTTGTATCCGCTGCTTGCTTTGCAGAACTGGGTCATACCGTCATTGGTGTAGATATTGATGAAGCAAAAGTGAAAAAGTTGCAGAGCGGCAAAAGTACTATTTTTGAACCGGGATTGGAGGAGTTGATTCAAAAAGGACTGCAGACGAAACTACTTTCGTTTACCACGGATCTCACATCTGCGCTGCCACATGTGCAAGTAGTGTTTTCTGCAGTAGCAACACCTCCCGGCGAAGGATACAAAGCTGATTTGCGTGCAGTGTTCACCGTGGCTGAAACGGTCGCAAAGAATATCGATCACAATGTGGTGTTTGTAAATAAATCTACTGTTCCGGTGGGGACAGGAAAGAAATGTGAAGAACGAATTCAGGCTATATTGAACGAACGAGGGGTGAAGCATCGCGTATCTGTTGTATCCAACCCCGAATTTTTACGAGAAGGAATGGCTGTGCCAGATACATTAATGCCTGACCGTGTCGTAGTAGGAATTAATAATGATGAACATGCCAAGGAACTGATGCGAGAGCTGTATTTGCCAATTACCAGAGTAGGAAAACCCATGGTCTACATGAGCCGCGAGAGCGCTGAAATTGTGAAGTATGCATCGAATGCTTTCCTCGCCACCAAAATCAGTTTCATCAATATGCTCAGTGAACTATGCGAACTCACAGGCGGCAATATACGCAGCGTTGCCAAAGGAATGGGGCTAGATGACCGTATCGGTCCGCGGTTCCTCCATGCCGGTATCGGATATGGTGGGAGCTGCTTCCCCAAAGACGTGAAGGCACTGCTGGCCACAGCCAAAGAATACAATTTAGATTTTAGTATTGTTGAAGCTACCGATCAGATTAATGCACGCCAGCGAAGGAGATTCTTCGATCGCATTCTCGCATCTCTCCCTAAGAATGCGACGGTAGGAATTTGGGGGCTCGCGTTTAAACCAAAGACCGATGATATGCGTGAAGCACCCAGCTTGGATTTAATTCCTGCTTTAATAAAAGCAGGACATACCGTGAGAGCTTTTGACCCCGAGGCGATGGAAAATTCTAAAAAACTTCTTCCGGAAAGCGTGAATTTTGTAGTGTCCCCTCTCGATGCCGCAAAAGGTGCAGATGCTTTGGTAGTTCTTACCGAATGGGATGTATTCCGGGGAGCGGATTTAGGTGATCTGAAAGCCGCGATGAAAGGAGTGGATGTATTTGATGGTCGCAATGTGTACGAACCGGAATTAGTAGCTGCAGCTGGGTTGAAGTACCACGGAATTGGGCTCTAAATCCTATAACTTTGGCTTTGCGCTACACACAATCTTACATATGATGCTGGTATGAAAGTCTTTTTAACAGGCTGCGCCGGGTTCATCGGGTTCCACACGATACTTCATCTTTTAGAGCGAGGTGACGAAGTGATTGGTCTGGATAACGTAAGCCCATACTACGATCCAAGCTTGAAGGAAAAGCGTTTGGAAATTCTTTCGAAGAAAAAAGGATTCACATTCGTCCGCGGCGACATCACAGACCGCGAAACTGTCCGAAAATGCATGAAAGGCTGCGATCGCGTGTGCCATTTGGCAGCACTTGCTGGTGTGCGCTACGCATTTGATCATCCAGATGAATATATTTCCACGAACATCCAGGGATTTTTTGAAGTGTTAGATGAAGCACGGATTCAGAAGATTGCAGGGTTCACCTATGCCAGTAGTAGTTCTGTATACGGCGGAAATACAAAATTACCATCATCGGAAGATGACCGCACAGACGATCAGCTTTCTCTGTATGGCATGAATAAGAAAGATAATGAGCTGATGGCCCACACATATCATCATCTCTATGGCATGCATGTAACTGGTCTTCGATTCTTTACGGTCTACGGACCCTACGGGCGCCCCGATATGGCGCTGTTTCTCTTTACTGATGCACTGCTGCACAATAAGCCTCTCCAAATTTTCGGCGAAGGAAAAATGCAGCGCGATTTTACCTATGTAGATGACATTGTGGCAGGCATTGTTGCTGCTCTCGATAAAAATTATCCCGAAGAAGTATTCAATTTGGGATGTGGCCGCCAAGAGGAATTGATGGAATACGTGAGAATGGTAGAAAAGAGCGTTGGAATAGATGCTAAAAAAGAATATTTACCCATGCAACCCGGTGATGTGCGCGCCAGTTTGGCAGATATTACGAAGGCCAAAAAAATGCTCGGATACGAACCCAAAACCACCATCCGCGAAGGGGTACCGAAATTTGTTTCGTGGTATCGGGAATTTTACGGGGTATAAAACGCGTTTATATGACGTGCATGTGCGTCGTGATTGGATAATATTCATCTATTGCGCGTTGTTTCGTTTTCGCACGTTGTTTTGTTTTTGTATGTCGTTGGTTACGTTATCGACATATGGCGTATTACCCCGTTTTCGCATGATGTTTTGTTTTTGTATGTCGTTGGTTACGTTATCGACATATTGGGTTTTGTCCCGTATTCGTACGTTGTTTTGATTTTGTATGTTGTAGAGACGCCCCACTGGGGCGTCTACCGGGGCAAAACATCAACAACATTATTAACATGAATGACGTACCGTTTGGAAATGTCATACGGGTTCACACCACCCCATCCCCCGGCACCGATGTATCGTTGCGGCCGTATTTCCAATTCGCCGGGTTTTGTTGGATGTACCGTCGCACACGGTTCATGCCATCGGGATCGCGGATGATGCGATCGTGGTATCGGGGTTGCCATAAAAATTCATCGTTTCCGGTTTTGCGGATGCGTTTTGTGCATATGCCTTTGAATTGGTTGATGATCACACCCAAACATCCGGATTTCCATGATGCGTTTTCATCAATGGAATGGTAATACACGGAATCATCGGGCCAATCGATGATCACAATGCCGTGAAAATGATCGGGCATCACGATGTGGGCGTCTAATGTAATATGCGGGTACAACGCGGGAATGAAACGCCAACATGTGTCGATAATCTGTCCTTCTCTTGATAAATGCATATGTTTATTTCGAACCTGCCCAAACCACGGTAACCGTGGTTTGGTACAAATGGTGATGAAATATTTTCCAAGGCCTCCGTAATCCCATCCTGGCAATCTGGTGGATGGAATACGATATTTGCCGTGAAAATGAATCGATTCCTCTGATGCGTTATGAAAAACCATGATCACATCATGGACACAAACAATGCATCGGAAAGATCAGGCGATACAGAAAAAATGCATGTAGGCGTTTTTTATCTCATCTGATAGCGACAATGGGCGTTCTGAGGACATCAGAACCTATCGTTTTATATACACTTCTATAGGTAACCCGTTTATCAATTCCCATCCCTGCCGACTTTTCATCCCTAGACAATCATTCAGACAAATAACCGCTGCAGATTCAGCAACAAATTCTGGTTTGAAGCGCAGAATCGGATTACGACTTTCGTACTGCCACTCATGACCAAAAGAACCTTGAATGAGGATTTCATCACCGGGCTTTATTGTTTGATTCACTCTGCGCATCACAACCCGCGCCGTAGATGGCGGCATGCTGTAGGAAAAAGCCATCACGAAGACGATAGAGACAGGGACGAGCACATAGGTGATGTGCGGTGAAAGTGAGCGCTTTGCAAAAAGAGAAATGACTCCAGCAACCAAAAGTGGTACAAAGAGCGGTGAGTAATATTCAAACCAATTCAGGATAATAAAACAGAAAACGAAGAGGAATGACAGGATCAGTTCCCATCTGCGGGAACGAATAATCCCGACTGTTCCGATGGCGCTTACGATGCCGCTGCCTCCAATCATCCATAATCTGACCGTATGGAATGCGCGGTACGCCAAAGATGAATCTAAATCCTCTCCCCCGTGATGCAGAATGCTCGCCATGATGATGGGGCTGCTGAGGGTGTAGAGAATGAGCAAAAGGAATGGTCCGATACTAAAGAGGAGAACATCTCGTATCCGAAACTCTGCTCTGTAAAACATCGCGACGGCAATGGGCAGATAGAGCACTGCTTGGTATCCAGTAAACAGAGACGCAAGCCAGAAGAGCGATGGGATGAGTGGATATGTTCGGACAATATCTGGACGAGACAAAAACCAGAGGAGGATAAGGCCCTCTACAGCATTCACAGGCGCGAGCAATACAGAACCGGTATACAAAATAATGCCAGCAGAAAAAAGCCAGGCAGCTGAGGCTGCGAGGCGTTCTCTGGTACAGAAGAGACAGCTCATATCCCACACAAACCACACGGATTGAATGAAGAGAGTTGCTAGTAAAATTCGAAGCAATGTGTCCTGAAACGGAATGCTTTCTGTAAAAGACATCGCTGACCGCAAAAAAGGTGGATGCGGATAGGGAATATTCAAAAGATATTTGGCTTCATCCGTTCGCACACCCCCTAGCCCATGCAAAAGAGCCAGAATAATTGCATACGCCTCAAGGCCGATGATTCTTACAATGGTACGCACGGCGTGAGATGGGATGAGGGAAGATCAAATGTAAAACAGTTCTCCGGATCCTCTCCGCGAATATGGAACCTATGCTCAATCACAACCGTGTTCCCTCGAATCTGTTCTATGGAAATATCCGAAAGAAGCCACCCTTGTTCATCGGCAATCGTGCGCAGAGTGTGTTGCAGTTTTTGCCGTTTCGCAAAATCTATGTAGAGCGGACGAATGGCCCAAATTTTTACTGCTACAGGGATTGTGATTGCACACAGAAAAAGTATAAAAAGAAATCGTTGCCAGCGGGGCGAGAGATGCATGGTAGACATTTTACACTCTCCACGTAATCAACCTACTCATCGTATAGTTCCATACCATTCCAATAGCAGCTCCAATTACCAGGCTCGCTATTTCTGAGCTACCACGGGCATACAGGAAATAGGTAACACCATAATTGGCCAGCGCTCCAATGAGACATGCAATGTTGAAAGTGAGGAAACCTGTGATGGCACGCATTCCTCTCAGTTTCACTGTTGCAAATGTCCACGAGTTATTCAGAAGGAAATTGAAAATGATCGCAGCTTCTATGCCCGCAAGCAGTGGCAACGACACATTCGGTAAATCCGCCTGTGTTTCTCCAAGCAGTATGCGAGACACACCAAAATACACACTTAAATGCACCACAACACCAATGGCTCCTACGATGCAGTACTTCAGAAGTGTAAGAGGAATAAAACGTCCAAATGCGGAATCGTACAAATATTCTATGAATTCAATCTGCACTCTCCGTGAAAGCTTGCTTTCCCCATGTGTTCGCTTCCCAAATGTGAAGGGCAATTCTTCCACTTTCGTATCTTTGGGAACATGAATAAGCAGATCCAGAAGAATTTTGAAACCTTTGGGATTGAGGGTACGGAAAGTTCGTTCAAATAGACTGCGATCGATAGCAAAAAAGCCGCTCATAGGATCTTTTACTCTCACTTTACACAATTTCACTGCAAGACCTGTGGCAAGCCGACTGAGTGTGTGGCGCCGCTCATCCCACTCCCCCACGCTTCCTCCTTCGATATATCTAGACCCGATTGCGACGCCTTTTGTGTTTAAGACTGAATTATAAAGCGCGGGAAGCAGTAATGTGTCGTGCTGACCATCCGCATCACACACAGCAAGTACGGAGCCTGTTGCCGATAAAAATCCTTCGATAACAGCAGAAGAAAGCCCTCTGCGTCCTACTCTTCGAATCACTCGCACTGATCCATATTCGTGCGAAAGCTCTTGGGCCATCTCCCACGTGCGATCGGGCGAATCGTCATCCACCACAATAATTTCGTGTGGAATATCTTTAAGAGCTTCAGAAATACGCGGGATAAGCTCCCGAAGGCTTTCGGATTCGTTGTAGGTAGGGAGAATGAGGGAAAGCACGTATACATTCTAACGATAAACATCTTTGATAAGGTGGATGGATATTGACAAAATTATAAATTTATTTAATATATAATATATGAGCGATACTATTGGACCTGGTAATTTTCCTACCGAAGAAATCCCTGTTACTGATGCTGCAAAGAAGCCTTTGAGGCCAGAACCTGTAGAGTGGATCGAACGACAAGTACGAAGAATAGGGAAAATAGCTGCCGTATCTATACTTTGTCTTATTTCTCGTGATGGAGCTCCTCAGGCTGGAATATTCAATGGTGGACCACATTCCAATATAGCTGCGCTGGGAACCGTAGACACGAATAACAAAAATATCAAAAAAAATGGACTCGAGGTGATAGAGACCCAAACTGAAAAAGTTCTGGATATTATTCGGCGTGTAAAAAGTACGCTCAACAGTGTCTATCCCGTTCGTCATGAGAACCCGTTTCTCGATTTACGACATCCGGAAGGAACAAGCTTGGAGAATATTGACGTAGCGATCGAATTACTGGAAAAAGCAAAAAAGCGAATACGAGAACGCCAAGACTTTTGGAAGGAAGAGGAAAAGCATGCTCAAGAAGCAATCGGCATTCTCAGGGAAAAAAAGAATCGCACAGATGAGGAAGAGGAACGCTTAAGAAGTCATAACGTTACGCTTACTCTTTTAAAGTTTGATGCTGGCCCACTAGAATCGATATGGGCAGACGTATTGGTCGCACTGGAACGTCTGCAAGAAAAAAAGAGGGAGAGCGAGAAGAAGTGATTATAACCTCTTGCAGCAAAGCGAACTCAGCCCCACACTAGATTGGATGGAGATACTTGTCACAGGCAGCTCCGGCACGATTGGAACGAGGCTTTGCGAGAAGCTATTGGAAAAAGGGCATACTGTAGCCGGAATAGATTGGGTAAAAAACAAGTGGCAGCCTTCTATCAACAAAATCACGACTCTTATTGATCTGCGTGATTGGAATGCGATTGAGAAGGCAAACTTGCCAACATTTGATGTCATTGTGCACCTAGCCGCCAATGCGCGCGTGTACGATTTGGTGGAAGATCCATCCAGAGCGAAAGACAACATGCTCACCGTGTTCAATGCACTCGAGCTCGCGCGTCAAAAAAAGATTCCTCGCTTTATTTTCGCTTCTTCTCGGGAAGTATACGGAAACGAAGGACATCAAGATCGATACAGCGAAGAAATGGTGCACCTGGAATACTGCGAAAGCCCGTATACCGCTAGCAAAGTGGCCGGAGAAGCGCTCGTGGAATCCTACACTCGTTGCTACGACATTGCGCACATCATCTTCCGCTTTAGTAACGTGTACGGCATGTACGACGATAGCAACCGCGTGATTCCCCTCTTCTTGCGCCTTGCAAAAAATAATGAGCCTCTCACGATTTTTGGAGAGAAGAAATGTTTGGACTTCACGTATATCGATGACACCGTTGCCGGCATCATTTCCGGCATCGAAAAATTTGAGACGGCCAAGAATGGAACGTATAACTTGGCATTTGGAGAAGGAACGACCATCCTGCATCTAGCAGAACGCGTGAAACAGCTACTTGGAAGCACTTCCATCATCAAGCCAGCGCCTTCGCGCAGAGGAGAAGTGACGAATTATATTGCGGATATCGGAAGAGCGAAAAAAGCCCTGAATTACGCACCTACGGTATCTTTTGAAGAAGGGATTCAGAAGACGGCGGAGTGGTATGAGAAGAATATGTAAGGGTACCAGCTACAAACGAATAAGCCACTGCCCTTTCCTCAACCTCGAAATCGCAAGTGGCAACGACTTCATAGGACTATTCTCTTTTCGGACTGTTCCCACATCTGCTTGAAAACCATACGTCTTCTTGAGCCATGTCCGTATTTTCTGCAACTCGCGAATATACGGAGAATAGATCAATCGACGAACAAGTGGCGGACAGGGGGTTCTGTAGGGAGCGATTCCTGTGTCGTATAAACCTGGACCAAGCTTTTTAAGAGCATGGAAGTGATAGAAAATAACAGGCTGACCATCCACAAAAATTTCCTCTCCCTTTTGAGAAAAGGTATGTGAACCAATGTTCCACGGTGCGAGGTTTAAACCTGGATGAGAAGCGATTCGCACATTCTGAAATAACTCTGGCACTCGATCGAGATATTTTTGATCGATGAATTTCTCTCCTTCTACTCTATCAAAACACCATTCAAGAACTTTTTCACACCACCAATGGACCATCTTTTGTGCAGCTTCACTTTTGCGAACTGCAACAAATCCTGCATTGTAGAGCCCGTGCTTACCGGGAGCTTTTACAGTTGGTCCTTCGTGATGAGGAGTGAGGAGAACCGACTGATCCCTAATTTCCTCAGCAATCGCAGAGAAATCATTCAAAAAATACAGATCACCATCTGTGTAACAGAGTAGATTGATATTTGGCTCTTGTTCTAGTAAAAACCGAAGTAGGAATGGCTTACACGTCATCAAATATTCATAGCGCGAGCGTGTGTTCAATACGGCTTTGAGTGATGGATACGTTTTTTCGAGCTCTTCAAGTGTGAGAAGACGAACGGATGGGAGGTGGATACTAGTTAATTGCTTGTAGACTTCGTGATCGGTACACAGCAGCCACAGCGTAAAAGGGTTCTGTACGCGTTCGAGCGAACGATGGAGCGCAATAACCCTCAGCAAGAAATGCGTATCGAGTAGGGCACAGAAATGCATCATAGCGGGGAGAGATAATCCTCTTCTTTGGATCCTATCACCCAATTCGCAAATATTCTGAAGTCTTCTGCCTTTTGAATATCTGCAGCTGACTTTGCTCGTATGTCCACATTGTAATTGAGTGCTTCCCTGGTGGCAGCGGCAGATGTTTTGATCATCTGGAAGGTACGAATAGTGAGAGGGCGGCGATTAAAGAGCGTGAAGGCATGGAGACGTGCTTTTGCAGATTCTTCTTCTGTAAGAGATGGAAAATTCTGAATGGTGAGCATCTTCTCCAAATATTCTTCTT
>CAZJPS010000036.1:0-12492 GCA_964548055.1 uncultured Candidatus Peribacteria bacterium | reverse complement strand
ATCGTCGTATCCCATTTCTTTTGTTGCAGCCACGCCGACGGGAGGTGGAGGTGGCCCAGAATCCTGAGGTACTCCTCCTGCAGAGCCATCATCCTGTTGCCCACTCCCTTGCTGTGATGGAGGTGGTGTGGGAGCACTGGCAAATACCTGTGTAGGATCAAGCCCGTCTGTGGGTATTGGATCTCCTGGACGTGGTGGAGGCGGAGGAGTGGGCTGTGAACCTGTGGCTGGATCGGCCATGATAAAAGGGTAAAGACAAGAATAGTGTAGCAGCGAGAGGATGTTTGACAATGGGGATTACGGGCGTGAAGCTTCTATTGATGGAAGGAATCAGAGGATTCAGAAGAGTCAGAGGAATGATAATATCTAGCTATCAATGCTATTTCTTAGTGATCCTCTGATTCCCCTGTTTCGTCTGAATCTTCTGATTCTTTAAAGCCGCGTCATACGATCCTTCTGCCTCTATTCCAAGCATTTTCTCAGCCGCCTTTCTTGCCCGCGCAATAAGATCAGGTTGCATGAGTGCTTGCACATGAATATCGGGGATTCCGCTTTGGCGCAGGCCGTACAGCTCGCCTGGACCTCTGAGTTTCATATCGATCTCCGCGAGCATGAAACCGGAGTCATGTTCTTCCATCGCTTTTAATCGCGGTGAAGAAGCTTGGGTTTGTTGAGTAGTGAACAGAAAACAGTAACTTTTGTCGTCACCTCGGCCCACTCTTCCGCGCAATTGGTGAAGCTGAGAGAGTCCAAATCTCTCTGCTCCTTCAATCAGCATGATCGTTGCATTGGGAATATCAATCCCTACTTCAATGACAGATGTAGACACAAGAATATGAAATTCTTTATCGCGAAATCTTTTCATTACCACTTGTTTCTCGGCAGGCTTTAATTTTCCATGGAGCATCTCGATTTTGCGATGCGGGAATTCCTGCTGCAAACGTATGAGTTCATTTTCTACGTTGCGCACTTCATCCAGTTCTTCACTTTCTTGAATAAGCGGACAAATCACGAACGCCTGACGTCCTTTTTCTAGTTCCGTATCAATAAATCGCTCTACCGTTACCCGTTCGCTTGGAGGCACCACTTTTGTGTGAATTGGCTGTCGCCGCCCGGGTTTTTCGAGTAGGACAGATAAATCGTGATCACCATATGCTGTGAGTGCGAGTGTGCGTGGAATAGGAGTGGCTGTCATCGAAAGGAAGTGAGGGCTCCCCTTCTCTCTGAGCCGCTCACGCTGCAGCACTCCAAAGCGATGCTGCTCATCCACAATCACGAGACGCAGATCTTTAAACTGCACACTTTCTTCTATGAGTGCATGTGTTCCGATAATGATATCGATGGTTCCCGCTGCCAGAGCTCTCTTGATGTCATCAGCTTCCGATCGCACAGTGGATCCTGTAAGAAGTGCAACGCGAGGGAGACGGAATTCGGGAATTTTCTTTTGAGTTACAAGATACGCATGAAAATTAATCAGTAATCGCGTGACTCCTTCTGCATGTTGCCGAGCCAAAACTTCCGTTGGAACCATTAATGCTGACTGCCCACCATGCCTAATCGCATTCGCCATCACCGCTACTGCCACCAAGGTTTTTCCAGATCCCACATCTCCTTCTAGTAATCTCGACATCGGAACGGGTTTTTCCATGTCTTTTAGAATTTCGTAGATAGCGATTTTTTGGCTTTGAGTAGGGATAAACTTCAGTGATGAAAATAGGGCACGAATGAGCTCAATATCCATCGGCGTTTGTAATCGTTCCTGCGCTACTCCCTGCCATTCTAGTTTTCTCCGAAGCGCAGTAAGTTGTTGATTGTAGATTACTTCGAACGAAAGCCGTTCACGGGCTTTTGCAACATCTTCCGCTTTTTCCGGAAAATGCAGTGCGCGAATGGTTTTAGATCTCGATAAAAGTTTTTCATCAGTAAGAATATCTTCTGGAAGAGTTTCCTGTAATTCATTGATGGCATCTGCAACAAGAGGCATCTTTTCACGTAACCATCTTGTGGTGATAATGTCGTGCTGCGGGTATACGGGAACTAAACGTCCTCCATGAAGAGGTGTTCTCTCTGCCGATTCAAATTGTGGGCTCTGTAATTGCAGCTTCATTCCTCTTTCCGCTAATTTCCCGGTGAGTACCAACTCTTCCCCGTCATTGATCATGCGTTTAATGTGTGGCTGATTGAACCACATCACTTCCACGCTATCGCCCTCACTATCAGTAAATCTTGCTGATACCAATGATTTTCCTCCTCGGGTTCTTATTAATTTAATTTTGTCGATCACGCCTCGGATTGTCACTTTTTCATGTAAGGGTGAAGTAGCAATCGTCTGCATCGCACTCAAATCTTCATGCGAGCGTGGAAGATATAAAAGTAAATCGTGCACTGTCACCATCCCTAAGTTTTCCAATGCCTCAATAAAAGGTTTTGTTGTGTGGAGGAGCGAGGTTGTGAGGGGGGTAGTAGGGTTCACCTTTAAAGAGTAACAGAAATAGAATAATAGGAATGAGAATAATAGAGTATTAGGTTTGAATTTTAAGGATACTAGAGCGTCTATCCCATTATTCTATAATCTAGTCCCTATTATTCTTTTAAAGGAGTATCATGAAGTATATGCCAGACGATTTTCTCTCCCAAATAAGTAAACACCAGAACTTATCCGAGGCCGCTCAAAAAAAGGCAGGTCAGCCCGCAGGTGATGATATGGATCAAGAGCATAAGAACTTTCTCGCTCTCGTTATTCGTATGATCGATCAAAAAGAAGTAGATGTGAGCGAGCCATCGTCTTTTTTGAAGAAAGAAAATTATGATGCCCTCAATGATATGTCCAAAGCTCAAGTAGATCTGGGGCTTGTGAATATAGTGGATCAACTGCGAAGAATTGAAGAGTTCTACAGAAATAAAAAAACCCCGAATGCTTCACCGGAATTGCAAACAATGATTGAACATTTATGGCAAATGAAAGATAGAGTGGAGAGTAAATATGGAGATGTGTTGAAACTGTAAATAGTATCCAACAAAGCATGTCACCCTGAGCTTGTCCCTTCGACCCGACTCAGGACAGGCTCCGGGCAACATGCGGTCCCTTCGGAGTCGCGAGGCTGTTTGTTGCAAAGGGCCCGCGTGCCATGGTTCGACGAACTCACCATGACACGCTAGGTCGTCCCATTATTCTAATACTCTATTTCCTATCATTTCCATCTATCCACAAAATCCTCTCATCTCCTCTCCACCACGTCATCTGCCTCTTTGCATACTGTCTTCCATTTGCGGCAATTTTTTCCATCAATTGCTTTTCCGATCCCGAGCCCCAGCCTGAGCGCGATTCCAGAAAATCCATAATTTCTCGATATCCATGACTCTTCATCCCTGGATCACTCTGCACATATCCACTCTTCATCAGTTCACGCACTTCCTCTATCCATCCTGCTTCAAATAGTTTTTGTGTCCGCTCAGTAATTCTTTGCATGATGTCTTCACGAGAGCGATTAATGCCAATAATAAAAAGGTCATAGGAAGATTCAGATTTCTTGCGAAGTTCCGATGGCTTCTTTCCGCTCACTTCAAATAATTCCATCGCGCGCATTACGTATGGTTTATTTTGAACAGGAATTCCGTGCGCTGTTTCAGGATCGATGTCAGTTAAACGTTTATGCAACGTGATGCCATCATCGCTGTCATATTCTTCCTCTAATTTCTTGCGGATTTCAGGATTGGACAATGATGGAAATTCCAGACCATCAATAATGGCACTGATGTAGAGCATGGAACCTCCTACAAGCATTGGAATATTTTTCCTCGCATGAATATCGTCGATAATTTTGGTCGCTTTCTCTTGATACCACGCAGCAGTCACTTCTTCTTTTGGATCCAGTACATCCATGAGGTGATGCGGTATCGATTTCATTTCTTTCTGCGTAATTTTTGCGGTTCCAATATCTAAATATTTATAAAGCTGACGAGAATCCGCATTCACAATCTCCACTCCCCTTTCCTTCTTCAATTCTTCCGCCAATTCAATAGAAGCAGCAGTTTTCCCAGAGGCTGTGGGACCTAGAATGACGACGAGTGGACGCTTCGAGATTTGTAAAAAGGACTTAACATTACCCAGTAATTTTTGAGAGAAAAGACACATGATAGGAACATTTCACCATACTCCAGTAGCAATGGCTACTCCCGAAATACGTTAAAAAAAGGTAGTATGTACATACATCGTTCTTTGTTCTTCATTTATTCAAAGTCATGCGAATAAACGAATCAACGAATAAACGAATAAACATCGTCCCCCCTTCCGCTCATGCATCAAAATATTCAATCCATTGCCAGCCAGATTTCTCGCGGCACTCCTCCTATGAACTTTGTGATTCCAACCGTGATCGAAAAGACGCAGTTCGGTGAGCGCGTGTACGACATTTACTCTCGCCTTTTAGAGGAACGCATCATTTTTCTCGGCACACCTATTAATGACGATATCGCAAACTCGATCATTGCTCAGTTGCTGTTCCTGGAAAAAGAAGATCCAAAAAAAGACATCACGCTGTATGTGAACTCTCCAGGTGGACAGGTTACATCCACCCTCGCCATGTACGACACCATGCAACACGTGCAACCAGATGTGTCGACCGTCTGTTTGGGTATGGCTGCCAGCGGAGGTGCCATCATTTTGATGGGAGGAGCAAAAGGAAAAAGATTTGCTCTGCCACACAGCGAAATCATGATCCACCAACCACTCGGTGGTACGGAGGGTCAGGCAACAGATATTGCCATCCACGCAGAGCATATCATCAACACGAAGAATCTCCTGAATGAACTCATTGCTCTCCATGCTGGAAAGAAAGTTGAGCAAGTGAAGCTGGATACCGAGCGCGATAAATTCATGAGCGCAAAAGAAGCTCTAGCCTACGGACTGATTGATAAGATTATTACGAGTCCGAAGGCCAAGTAGTTTCTTGACGCAGAAGGGGAAAAGTGAAATATTACTTTCATGAACAATGCTTCTGAAAGGTCTTCAAGTGGACCAAATATTCCAGGCTCCCCAGTAGGATTAAAATCAAAGATTGCAGCTGTAGTATCAACTGCGACAGTAGCTACGGCAGCATTTGTTTTAACTCTTATGAACGGGAATGATGAAAAAATGAAGAAGCCTGAGGAGGATAAGACAGAATTAGTAAAACCAGATAATCTGCAGATACCTCTAAAAGAAAGGGAAGGTCAAAAGGTTAAAGAATCAGAAGCAAGGCTAAATGCTTTGGCGCTTCTTGAAGCTATAGAGCAACTGAAGGCGGTTGGAGCGCTTCCTAAAAATAACGAAATAATGCATCAATTCAAAAGAAACAAGGAAGTAGCAAATCCAGATCTTATTCAAACGGAGGAGGCCGACAGAAGTTCTCAATTAAGCGGTACAGAAACTGATGCTGATCAAAAAAAGAAAAGAGCAGATCCTCCTAAAAAATAATTCAATTTTGTGTTTGAACTCCTAAAAACGACTTCGCTAGGCCGTCGTGGACGTATCACTACTCCACATGGGGTTATCGAATCCCCTTTCTTCATGCCCGTGGGGACGGCGGGAGCTATGAAAGGAATTACGCATGAAGATTTGATAACACTTGGAGCGCAGATCATGCTTAGTAATACGTATCATTTGCACTTACAGCCCGGAGAAAAAATTGTGGAGGATGCAGGCGGGCTTCATGGATTTATGAGTTGGAATAAGCCAATTCTTACTGATTCTGGTGGATTCCAAGTATTTTCACTGCGCCAGATCAACGATATTGGTGATAAGGGCGTGCACTTCAAATCGCACTTGAATGGCGATCCTCTCTTTTTAGGACCAGAAGAATCGATGCGTATTCAGCATCAGTTGGGTGCAGATATCATCATGTGTTTCGATCAGTGTCCTCCTTCTACGGCACCGAGAAAAGAAATTGAGGAAGCGGTAGAGAGGACGATTCGATGGGCAAAAGAATGTAAGAAGTTTCATGAACAATTCAAAAAAGAACGATCCACAAGTCCCCTTCTCTTTGGAATCATCCAAGGCGGCTTGGAGCGCGATCTTCGCCAAAAATGCGCAGAGGAACTGTGTGCAATCGGATTTGATGGATACGCAGTGGGAGGTTTAGCTGTAGGTGAAACAGAAGATCAGATGTACGACGTTTTAGATGATGTGTGTCATCTGTTACCAGAAGATAAGCCACGGTATTTGATGGGAGTAGGAAGACTGGAACAAATGAAAACGGCAGTGGCAAAAGGTATCGACATGTTTGATTGCGTTCTCCCCATGCGCGAAGCACGTCATGGAACCATTTATCTTTCAGACGGATCCAAAGTGCGCATCATTGGAAGCACATTCAGAAATGATCATTCCATTCTTGATCCCAACTCCCCTTCTCCACTCAGTCGCATTCACCTCAAAAGTTTTTTGTGTCATCTTCTCCGTGCTGGAGAAAGACTTGGTGAAACTATCGCGTGTATGCAAAACCTCGGTATTACTCTCCAGATGATGCGAAAGCTCAGAGAGGATCTTGAATAACAACATCAAAAAAATCGTTCGAGCCCGATCCCCAGCCCGAGCTAGCTTCTCTACTTAACAGTGATGCCAGTAACCTCAACCTCCGTGTAAGGCTGACGGTGACCCTTCACGCGGCGGTAACGCTTGCGGCGCATGAATTTTTGAATGCGAACTTTGTCGTCTTTCACGTGGCCAAGTACTTTTGCAGCAATTGTGATTCCTGTGAGGAATGGAGCTCCTACTTTGACCGTATCACCATCGGCAAAAAGCAAAACGTTTTCGAAGGTGAGAGTTTTATTGGCTTCTGTGTCTCCGTTGAAGGGAACCCACAGTTTCATGCCTTTCTCTACCTTCTCTTGCGTGCCGGCGATATCGACGATTGCGAACATAGAAATAGTCATTCCCTGTTGCTTTTGCTCAGGGCCGATGAATTCTACTGAAAGATAAAGCGGTGGGCAAGGCAAAAAAGCAGGATGTCAAATCTTCGTTATTGCGGCAAATGTAAGGAAAATGGTGGCAAAACAGATAGCAACAACATATGGAGCTATTTCAGAGGCCCAATTAATCCCCTCTTTTCTAAATCCTCGCAACAACAGTGAATTTGATACGACAGACACAGAGCTAAACGCCATCGCAAGTGCGGCTAATTCGGGGCGCAAAATAATGGCCAAAAAACTAAAGAACCCTGCAGCAATGGGAATACCAATTGCGTTGTAGAAGAGTGCAAAGAAAAGATTCTGCCGTACTTTTCTCATGGATTCTTTTCCGAGGCGCAGGGCAGTAGCGATATCACTTAAATCATTATGCATAAGTATGATATCGCCCGCCTCTATTGCTATATCTGAGGCACTGCCCATGGCAATCCCGATATCAGCTATGGCTAGAGCGGGGCTATCGTTTATTCCATCGCCTACCATAGCTACCACCTTTCCCATTTTTTGAAGCTTCTCCACTTCCATAGCTTTTTCTTCTGGCAATACATTGGAAAGAACATTGTGAATATCCGCCACTGCCGCTATTGCTTGCGCTGTACCTTGGTTATCTCCCGTTATCATCCAGATTTCCATCCCCATATTCTTTAATTTCTGAATGGCAGCGCTGGATGTTGGTTTCAAACGATCAGCAACCGCAATCAGTCCAATGATAATTTTGTCCGAAGCAAGGAACATGACGGTTTTTGATTCTCTTTCCAGTTGTAACTGCTGAGCACTTACTTTTTCCATTGGTATATTTTCTTGCCGTAATAGTTTTGCGTTTCCAAACACATAGCGGATCCCCCCAATTTTACCCTCTACGCCCTGCCCTGGATGGGCTTTAAAATTAGTACACTGTTCAATTTCTAAGTTTAAAAATTGGGAGTGGCCAACAATGCTCTCGGCAAGCGGATGTTCTGAGACAGCTTCCAGCGAAGCAGCAATGCGCAGAACGTCATGTTCGTGATTATTCGCTGTGCTAATGATATTAGTTACCTCTGGTTTCCCAACCGTGAGCGTTCCTGTTTTATCCAATACGACAGTATTTACCTGCTCACACTTTTGTAGGGCCTCTCCTCCCCGAATAAGAATTCCCAGTTCTGCCCCCTTCCCCATTGCAACCATGATGGCAGTTGGTGTTGCAAGACCTAGTGCACAAGGACAGGCAATAACAAGTACAGACACGCACCCAAGAACAGCAAAATCAATTGTGGCACCAGCAAAGATCCAAAAAATGAGTGTACACAAAGCAAAACCAATCACTGCTGGCACAAACCAAGCTGATACTTTATCTGCAAAATCTTGAATGGGTGCACGTGAGCCTTGAGCATCTTCAACAAATTGTATTATTCTTCCTAAAGCCGTTTCAGATCCAATCTTTGCAGCTTTTAACGTAATACTTCCATTTTTATTTATTGTTCCGGCATACACAGAATCGAATTCAATTTTTTCAATAGGGAAGCTTTCTCCTGTGAGCATAGATTCATCGATGGATGTACTACCCTCTACAACAACTCCATCCACAGGAATGCTTTCCCCTGGACGAACAACTAATATATCACCCTTGCGAACCTGTGAGAGTTGAACATCTACTATCACATTCCCCTGCTTTACATGGGCTATGGTAGGGCTTAGTTCTATCAATTTTTCTATAGATTGTGATGTTCGTCCTTTTGCTTTTGTTTCTAGCCATTTCCCCAGTAGAACAAATGTAATTAGTAAAGCGGGCACTTCAAAATATAAGTCGGTCATATCACTCACAATTCCTGTCATCCATGTGTAACGTAAAAATCTCCATAAACTAAAAAAATAAGTAACGGTTGTTCCCAGTGCAACAAGGCTATCCATAGAGAACGTACGCACTCTAAGGCTGGACCAGAATCCGCGATAAAACTCCAATCCTAAATAAAACTGAATGGGAGTTGCCAGAATGAGTGAGGCAATTCCCATCCACGGTTTTAGCAGTGCTATGTATGGAAACGTGTCAAAAAAATACATGCCCATGAACATGAGCAATGGAAAGCTAAGAATGAAGCTTGTAAGAAATTTCCACTTATAGCTCTGGATTTCCAAAATCCGCAATCGCCTATCTTGCTCTGGATCAGATCTGAGTAAAACGGATGCTTTATATCCGGCCTTTTGTACCGAGCTTAATAAATCTTGACGAAGTCCATCACGTTCCTCGTAGAATATTTGTGCCTTATGGCTTGCTAAATTTACGGACGCTGAAGTTACTCCATCAACTTTTAAAAGTGCTTCTCTCACTCTCACGCTGCAACTAGCACAGTGCATGCCTTCAATGCGTAAAATTGTTTTCTGAGACATACCGTAAGAGTACCACAGAGTACGTTTCATTTGATCTAGATCTTGAGAAGCAAAAACAACTTTCAAACTCTCATTTCACAAGAAAATACAAGGAATAGAATTATAAAAATTAACCGGCATCTGCCCACGATAATATGATGGGCTTGTTGAACCACGACATGCGGTCTCTATGGAAATATTTCCACAGGAATCGCGGTGAGAAACGCACACTCCCACTTCACAACTTCGTATGATTCATCCCTATTACTCAATTATTCTACTATTCCATTATTCTGAATAGGTTCTAGTCAAGTCTTCTGCATCGCTGGAGGGAAAAGACTAACGTAGCATGCTAGTCATGCTTTTCTTCCACTCTAAGTCTGCCGATACATCGCCGTTTTTTCAGGGTTTGTACACCGTGTGTTCTTTTATCTTCGTGTTTGGCCTCTTCTTGGATGGATGGGCGCATAATCACCTCTCGTCATCTCTCGAAACATTTTTTACTCCGTGGCATGGAGTGTTTTATGCAGGATATTTTTTAACAACGCTGAGTCTTTTGTGGTGGACACTCAGCAGGCGCAAGAAATTCAAAACATTTACAGCCAGTATCCCTGCTGGCCACAAGCTCACATTGCTCGGATCCCTCTTTTTCTTTTTTGGTGGAATTGGCGACATGATCTGGCACATAGTGTTTGGCATTGAATTTGATATCGAGGCTCTCTTAAGCCCCACGCATCTTGTGCTCGCTACAGGAATGCTTCTCATGGTTACAGGAGGGCTGCGCCATTTTTGGGCAACAAGGAAAGCAACAGATACAAAAAGCATTCGGGAATATAAAATGTTCCTTTTAAGTTTGGCATTCACCATCGCGATGCCTCTTTTTATGACACAGTATGGTCACTTTACCGACATTCAGGCATCCGGCATTAAGCCACCAAATGCTTTTGATGCTCAGGCTATTTCTGTATTAGGTATTCTCATGTTCAGTAGCATAGCTACGGGAGTTCTCTCTCTTGCACTTCGAAGAGAAAAACTTCCATTCGGATCTATCGCAATTGTACTCGGGCTTGTGGTGTGGGCATTCTCCTTTATGCGTGATGGAAGAGAACTTATTCCAGCAGCGTTGCTTGGAGGACTTACAGCTGATATTTATCTCGATTTCTTTTACGCAAAGAAAGATGTTCTAAAGATGCGCATCTTTGCTTTCTTACTTCCAGCAAGTTTCTACCTCTTCGCATTCCTCATTCTCTTCGTATACCCAGGCGTGTGGTGGAGTGTGCATATGTGGGCAGGCTCCATTGTGCTTGCAGGTTTTGCAGGATTGCTTACGAGCGTTTTGGTGTGGCCACCCAAGAATGCAATCTGAGCATAGATAAGGTATACTGTGCACATGACTGAAAAGAAAGAAACAGCAATATTTGCAGCCGGATGTTTTTGGGGAGTAGAAGAAACATTTCGCACAACAAAAGGTGTGCTGGAAACAGAAGTAGGATACACAGGAGGCAGAACCGAAAAACCCACGTACGAAGATGTGTGTTACGGGAATACCAATCACGCAGAAGCAGTGAAGGTGACGTACGATCCAACCAAAGTTTCCTACGAAGCGCTGCTGGATATTTTTTGGGCGAACCACAATCCTACCACTCTCAATCGCCAGGGTCCTGATGTAGGTTCTCAGTATCGCTCAGCTATCTTCTTTACATCTCCAGAACAAGAAACGAAGGCAAAGAAATCGAAAGAAGATCTAGATAAAAGTGGAAGATTTCATAAGCCAATCGTGACACAGATCGTTCCAGCAGAAGCATTTTACCCTGCGGAAGATTATCACCAGAAATATTTGATGAAGCGAGGGCTAAATGCCTGCCATATGTAATGAACAATGTATTAAAAAATGACTATTAAAAAGTATTACTGATCATCCCAGTGCTCCGGAATGTTGATGATGCGAGTATGCTTACTCTATGCATCGCATTGTGGCATTTGTAATGGCAGAGGGTCACGTGGAACACGGACGTACTGAAAAAGTATTTGTAGAACCTCAAAGCGGACCTTCGTATGTAACCGCCTCTATCCCCCGCCAAATAATTCTCAAAGAAACAGAAAATCTAGTTTTGAAAGCATATCTACCAAATATCCTGGTAGCAGAGTGTACACAAGAGGTTGCGGATGTTTTTTCTGAGGAAGCATTTGCTCAGCGCACAAAAATGATAAATGAATGTAGATCGCTGCTCCAAGAGCATCACGCAAAACTTTCTATAAGCGAAGAATATGCTCTCGCTATTATTGATGGCTATCAAGGTTCAGCGGAGCAGTTTCTTAGCAAAGACCGCGAGATAGTGCGTTTCCTTAAATCTGAACCTTTATCACTACACAAAAACGAAATTGCACATTCGCTCCAAAATAGAATCACCTATGGAGAAAATGATCTTGTTGTCATTGATTGGGATGGTGCTTTCGTGTGCCAGCAAAATGGAAAAATCGATTCCATCGTGGCATTACTGCAGTTTGCAAATCTTCATTTGCTTCAGTACAGGATTCTTGATGAAGATATAGCCAAGCGATTGAAGCGCATAGATTCTCTTATCCGGACGAAAAATATTTCTCATGTTGTATTTTGGAATCGCGAATTAGTACGAGTGTATAAAGAAGTCATTCGCATGCGCACTACGTCGATCGTAGAGTTTGATGCCATCATTCGAGAGATCAAACTGATTGGAGATTGGTACTCGGCAAGGCTTTATGAAACTGCAGCACGCAAATTTAAACTGGAGGAGTGGAGATACTCCATCAAAGAGAAACTTTCTACTCTGGAAGATGCGTATGGAATTGTGTCTCAGAATTTTCGAATATCTAAAGAACATTTTTTTGAACTGATGCTGCAAGCTGGGTGGCTGCTTCTGATACTTTTTGAATTGTATCGTATTTTTCAGTAGGACAATTTCACAAACGGGACTGCATGAAGAATGTGGAGCCAATTCACGTATGTGCTCACACCATTTACCGACTGCAGAAACAGATTCCGACACCTCAACAGTGCGTGCGCTCGAGACAAAACGAGGATGAAGGAATTCAAGCTTCTCATACTCTTTAAGCTTTAGGCACCCAAAATTGAACGTTAGTGCTGTACCTGTTGGCTGGGGAGGAAGGATTCGAACCTTCGAATGGCGGCTCCAAAGGCCGCTGCCTTACCACTTGGCGACTCCCCAA
>CAZJPS010000035.1:9469-12590 GCA_964548055.1 uncultured Candidatus Peribacteria bacterium | reverse complement strand
CCATTCTATATCGTGATGAATGCCGAGGGATTGCAGGCGATGGGGGAGGCCGTGGAAATCTTTGAAGACTTGAATACATGTTTCCACGGGCACTCCAAGGCTGCGAGCTACTTTGAATGCACCTGCGATATTGCTGAGATTATGAACGCCAAGCAGGTGTGTGTCTTCAATTTGTACAGGGGCATCTTCATCGCTAAAAGGAACATGCTGGCCTTTGCTTTCTTCTGCAATTTCTATGGCTCCTGGTGACTTGGCATTATAGAAGATTGTATCTTCCGCTGATTGAAAGCGCGCGATGTGCTTTTTGGCATCTTTGTAGGCTTCCAGCGAACCGTGATAGTCCAAATGTTCTGGAAAGAAACTTGTGACCACTGCGATGTGTGGGCTCACCGTAAGATCCATCAGCTGATAACTACTCATCTCCTCTACAAAGATCGTGCCTGCTTTGGCGGCGCTGATGTATTCAATCACTGGCTTTCCAATATTTCCTATCAGGTACACATCTTTACCATGTGCTTTTACAAGCTCAAAGATGAGAGAAGACGTAGTGCTTTTGCCCTTCGAACCTGTGATGCCAATAATCATGGCACCGGTTGCGTGTACGGAATCAAAAAAGATTTGTGTACCCGATGTGATCTTATCTTTCACAGCTTCCAATTCTGCTTTTACAGGAATCCCAGGAGATTTAATGATGACATCAAATCGATCTAAATCCGCAAGATACTCGTTTCCTAATTGATAGCTAGCCGCTAGCCGCTTATCGCTTATTGCCTCTTTAGCATCCGCAATCGTAATGTCCGCTTTCACACTGTGCTCCTCCAGTGCATTCAGCATTGCCTGGCCTTCTTTGCCAAAGCCGAGGATACAAATCTTTTTGCCGTTGAGGTCTTGAATGTGCATACAGAATCGGACCTGTATTGATACTTACTTGGGCAGAATAGACACAAATTCTTCCGGAATTGCATGATCCTTCGCAGGCATCATCGCTTCCTTCAGGAATTTCTTCGCATCTTTCAAGGCAGGTCCATCCTTCAAAAACATCTTCATGGCAGCGGTGTCTTCCATATCGCCTCGTTCGTGCGCTAGTAAGAACGCTGCTGCAGATTCCTCTGGCGTACCCACACACTCAAAAGGTTTGTTGCCTTCCAATCCAAGCAATTCACGATACAAAGGAAGGAGAGATTCATCGCTGAAGAGATCCGCTTTAAAGATCTCCAGGAGCTGAGACTTATCTAAAAATGCAGCGTACAGAAGATACACGAATGCGCACTTGGGGCAGCTTTGGCACCACAAGTGGCTCTGCATGTGTTTACCTTCTTTAGACGTTAACGATTGCGAGAGGATCTTCCAATTTTTGTTGCAGCTGGTGGTGAAAGGGAAGTACTGAGGATAGCTGCAGAATAGTTTTGCGATGTGGAGTTCGCTGAGAGGTCTGAGTGCACTGAAGTATGAAATATCAGGTGTGATGTTTTCCTTCACATAATTCTGGAACGCCCTCTCAAAATCGAGCGATTTGCTCCACTGGTGATTAATCTCTTTCCCATGAAAATCGATATTCCCTTCATTGGCACTGCGCTCGCTACTCATGGCAACAGCGTCGAAGTTGTAGATAAGAGAAAGGAGAATAGTGACCGTAGAAAGATACGCAGTCACAGGCACATGTCCATTCAGCGCCCCTTGTTCGTTTAATTCAAAGAGCTTAGGCGAAAGCGAACGCTTGATAGAAAGCAGCGGTAAATCCATCTGGTGCGCCAGAGAATCGATGAGCGGATGCTGGCCCATGCGGAAGAGCGTGATGTTGAAGCCGGCTTTTCGCAGTAGCTCTGCGGTGACGACGGAATCTTTGCCACCTCCGATGGGAACGAGGATTCGTTTTTTGGGGTGGCGGTGAGCGGATAGCGGTAAGCGGTTAGCTTCCTCATCATTGCTTTCCGCTAGTCGCTTATCGCTTATCGCTTTACTTGGAAAATTAATCAGCTCTCTAAAGTCGATATTATTTTTGTAGAAGAATTCCCCGAGTCCGTTTTCGTACACATCATTCCAGAATGCAGCTTGCTCGGGCGTGAGTGATCCTGAACGAATTTCTATCTTTTTTGGCAGGCATGTTTTGTAGTAACTGATGCCTCCGATGATATGCAACGCAAAGAGGGCGGATTGCAGGAGGGGACTAGGCGCTTGGGGTTCGGAAACAGGGATCGTAAGAGTTTCGGTAAACCTCACTTCGTCATCCAACGTGTAATGCATCTCAATACGGCCCTCGGCAGGCTTAAAGCTGTAGGAATCGAAGATGAACGTGTCGTACGTATTCATGAGATGCTCCCATTCTACTGCTCTTTTCCTGCTAATCGAAGCGGAAAATGCTGGTTTTGAGGTGAAATCGCAAACCTGCAGATGGGCCCGCATTTATGCTTTTACGACGATCGTTCCTGCAATCAGATCATGAATGCAGCGGCGATCTTCACGGAAGATAAAGAGGATATCTACAAGGCCGTAAAAAGGAACAATTCCGAGAGCAGAGTTCACAAGTACCCGTAAAAGGACATTCGGGACAAATCCTCCGTTCTTCTTTGTGTTCTCCATTACAATCTTAATTCCCATCATTTTCTTCCCGAGGGTTTGGCCGCTCACGATCAGCAAATAGAGCTGAGCGATACAGATAGCGAGTACTGCGATAAGAAACGCAAGAAGCCCTGCACCTCCTCCCATTGTTTGCATAGCCACAGGATCGATCATCCCATCTGACTGGATACTAGTATAAGCAGGCATAATCAACGAAAATAAAAACATCATTGGTAAAACTCCAAGAATGCCATCAATAACTTTTGCTAAAAATCTCTGATCTAAACCGGCGAGAGTAACCGAGGAAGAAGCCATGAACGAAATGGGGAAATTACGGAAGAGAGTAGCAGAGCAGAATACTATGCAAAAGAGCCAAAGTAGCTGTATTCTTCCATTATGCCGAAGTGGCGGCCCTTCGACCGGCTCAGGACCTGACGCTCATGACCGCTTCGCTTGATCTTTTCATCATTACACATGCCGAAGTGGCGGAATGGTAGACGCGCACGACTCAAAATCGTGTATCGCAAGATGTGAGGGTTCGAGTCCCTCCTTCGGCACCATC
>CAZJPS010000035.1:0-9369 GCA_964548055.1 uncultured Candidatus Peribacteria bacterium | reverse complement strand
CTCAAAATCGTGTATCGCAAGATGTGAGGGTTCGAGTCCCTCCTTCGGCACCATCATTTACATCCTATAAATAACATTGCAAAAGGTTATTGTAGGATACACTGTGTTTATGGAAGATCACCGATGCGAAGCGGATCCGCTGTACGCGACAACCATGCACTTGAATAATTTTCTCTTGAGGATGCCAGGAGGTGCATTTCATGATTCCAAAACATACGGTGCATCTGGCGAAGACAGGAAGCGGACGTTACGACAACTAGGGTTCGCCACCATCTCCGATGAGTATAGTGAGCGTCATCTCGATCAAACAGTTGATCAGTTCTTCGCAACTATTGCTCGTGTGGTAGGCGAGATTGCAGATATAGATAGGGTCAGACAGCTCGTTGATGAATGCGAAGACATTGGTGAACCTAAACCGGAACTAAGTCGCATACTCATCGAAACATATCGCAGATTGCGCGCACTCGGTTATAATCATTTTGATCTGACAGTGTAATTTGCTACGAATTACTATGCTGATGATGTAACGTGAGATCCCTACGTCACCAGCGAAAAGTTCTCCAGTTACTCTTATGACAGATCTACTCGACGCTATCATTCACCTCTGCGATGCACTCCTCATATTCTTCATAAAAGATTTCCCACGAAAGAAGTGGATGATCATTGTGGGAAGCCTGATTGCAGTTATCGGACTTATAGTACTTATTATTTGGTTCATCTTGGTACTACGACCAGCAGCACATAGTAACTTGTGATCCGTTTGTCGCCATCTGGCTCCGTGCCCTCTGTGGTACGAGGCCGCCATGCTTTCGTACATCAGCACCCGATCGGTTATAGACAAAACAAAAAAAGAGTTCTATTATAATAATGATGCAAGAAATGTATGACTTCGAAAGCCAGCAAGTGTTTGATGCAGCGCATGCACTGAAGCCAGCAGATGGCACCAGTATTGGAGTGATCAGAACAGGAGAACAATTTCGCTTGTTATTAATTTTTCGAGAAGGTGCAGGATATAGTGAAAAAGAAGGTGCATTGGTTCATGTGCAACGGCAGGTTCGGGATCTGTATCCAAACATTAAAATCGAGGCAAGACAGTCGACAGAAGAATAGGGAATACAATCATGCCCTGCCAACATACAAAAGCGTACAAAGGATGGTGCATCATAGGAAAGTAAGGAGTATTCTTTTCTTATGCAGCCTCTCTGGTTTAAAGCTAAACGATACGGATGGGGTTGGTATCCATGCACGTGGCAGGGGTGGGCGGTCCTGTTTCTTGCTATGTCTGGGATTGCCTCCGTAGCAATGAACGCGGATGCAACATCGCACTCAGCAAGCGATACTCTCATCGGTTCTTGTATTCCCACTGTAGCTATGGTGGGCTTACTACTTATTATTTGCGCTCTCACAGGGGAAAAGCCACGGTGGAGGTGGGGAGGGAAGTAAGTGCTTTTTAAGAAGGAATACGGTATAATACGTAGAGGATGAAAAAACACAGATCTCATATTTATCATTCGCGCCAGCACTTGTATATCACGCTCCTCACCGTGATTGTTCCATTTTTGTATCTGTTACTTTTTTCGCAGTTTGCACAGATTGCGGCGTCTACACTCTTCTATGATATTGGTACTTCTGTGTGGAGGCTGCTGATTGCGTATATAATTTCGGCAGTGTGCGCATGGGCGATGGCAGTGGCTTTTTTTCGTGGGAAGAGAGCGCTTGTTGCTCTGCCTGTATTTGATGTGCTGCAGAGTTTTCCAACATTTGCAGCTCTGCCATTGGCCATTTATTTTTGGGGTCCTTCCAATTTCACTACAATCTTTTTCCTCATCTTCACCATTATCTGGCCGATTTTTTTCGCCATTCTCAGCTCACTAAAATTGATGAAGCACGAATGGGATGAAGTGGCAGAAATATATGGTTTGACGGGGAAAGAGTATCTCAAAAAATTTCTCATTCCTGTAAGTGTGCCCGGGCTTATTACCGGATCTATTGTGGGATTGGGAGAGGCTTGGGAAGCTGTAGTGGCAACAGAAATTATTGTGGGGATGCAATCTGGCCTTGGGCCTTTCTTTCAATCGTTCGCAGCAAATTCGGGAGTAACGGTTTTTGGCATCCTGGGTTTCCTTATTCTCATTTTCAGCATTAATAAAATTATCTGGATTCCACTTCTCGATTGGAGCCACAGTTTTGTAGAAGAATAAATATGTCTACTGCTATCACTCTTACCGGCATTTCCAAAGTGTTCACAGGAAGCGGACACGCAAAAACGTACGCGCTCGAAAATATTAACTTAACGATTGAAGAAGGGGAGTTCTTTGTATTCGTGGGTCCTTCAGGTTGCGGGAAATCGACATTGCTTCGTATTATGAGTGGCTTGGAAAAAGAATATCAGGGGCGAGTACAGTTTGCAGATGGACTGTTCCATCGTGATATTGGATTTGTGTTCCAGCAGTTTGCTTTGTTGCCATGGCTTACGGTTTACCAAAATGTCGAGCTAGGGCTTTTGGCACGTCATATCCAGGCAGATGAACGAAACATTGCCGTGATGAAGGAGTTACAGCGCTTTGGCTTGGAAAAATTTGCCAATGCGTATCCACGCGAACTTTCGGGTGGAATGAGGCAGCGTGTAGGCATTGCACGTGCGCTTGTGATTCAGCCAAAGCTCCTCTTTCTCGATGAACCGTTTTCGGAGCTGGATTCCTTTACGGCGGAGGCATTGCGCAAGGATCTTGTACAAATTTGGCAGGAAAGAAAACTCACTATTGTAATGGTGTCACACATTGTTCAAGAAGCAATCGAGCTTGCAAGCCGCATCGCGGTCATGAGTCCGCGCCCGGGGAAAATAGAAAAAATACTCACAAACGTACTCTCTCGTCCTCGCCAGAAACGTTCAGCAGACTTCTTTCGAATAGAAGACGAGCTCTACGCACTGATTAAGCCATAAGGAAGAAAGAACATTACGCAGAATGTGACACGGTCCTTTCCATATTTTCTCTTGTACGTCTGAAACATTGGATTCTTTGTGTCCCCAGTTGCTTTTCTGTCTTTTTCTCCATATGTTTATATCACTTCTCCCTCCCCTTCATGACTACCTTTGCAGACATCGATGCACTCATCGCTAAAAAAAGCTTACTCCTTCATCCTTTTTACGTGCGCTGGTCCAAAGGCGAGCTCACACTCCAGGATTTGAAGGTATACGCAAAGGAATATTTTCATTTAGTGGAACGTATTCCGGGAGTGGTTGCTCACGTGCGTGATAGAGCGAAAGATGCTCAGCTTCGGGCACAGATGGAAGAGAACTTCCGCGAAGAGCAGGAGCACATTGAACTATGGAAAAGATTTGCAAAAAGCCTTGGTATTAGCGAAGCAGAACTGAAAGGATACGTGCCATCTGCAAAAGTGACAGATGCTGTGAAGAAATTGGAGAAGCTAGCAGAGCAAGGATTAGAAGAAGGCGCTGCAACGATGTATGCGCTGGAGGCAGAACTCCCAAAGATCGCTCAAACGAAGAAGGAGGGACTGGCAGAGTTTTACGGGCTCACCAGCGAAGATGCTCAGATTTACTTTGATGAACACCTCAAAGAGGAAAAGCATATTCAGGTGTGGAGATCTATTCCGCTCAATGACAACGCAAAAGAAGCAGCAGATGAGTCACTCAATGCTCAGAATCTCGTCCTCGATGCAGTGTGCGATGCCTGCAATATTCCTCTTCACTGCTAGCCTATGTCATCCTCTGCTCAGACACCCTACGAACGGTTTCAGAAAAATCTGGCCGATACTATGGGCTATCTGAAGCTGAGTGCGTCTGAGAAAAAACTGATGTCCGAGCCGCAGCATATTCATACAAAAGACATCACGTTTACAAAAGATGACGGATCAGAAGGAAAACTGCCTGCGTTCCGTGTGCAGTACAACAACGCACGCGGCCCGTACAAAGGTGGTATTCGGTTTCATCCACTGGCTGATGAAGATGAAGTGAAGGCATTGGCAGCCCTCATGGCCATTAAAACAGCCGTGGTAGGGATTCCTTTTGGTGGTGCCAAAGGAGGTGTGCAGTTCAATCCGAAAGAAATGAGCAAGAAGGAAATTCAAGCGATCTCTCGTGCGTATGTGCGGGCTTTTGCCGATCACTTGGGTCCGGATATCGATTGCCCCGCACCCGATGTAAATACCACTCCCAATATCATGGCCTGGATGCGCGATGAGTATGAGAAAATTACACATACCTACGCGCCCGCGATGATCACAGGTAAGCCTCTTTCCTACGATGGTTCGAGGGGCCGCGATACTGCTACTGCTCGAGGAGGATTCTTTATTTTAGAAGAAATGGTGGAAGGGGAAGGGCTTGATCCCAAGGATCTCCGCGTTATCGTTCAGGGCTTTGGAAATGCAGGGGGAACGATGGCCAAGATGCTTCACACTGCAGGATTTACAGTGGTAGCGGTGTCTGATTCTCAAGGCGGGATTTATGCACAGGAAGGACTCGATCCTATGAGAATTGAAAAGTACAAAGAGAGGACAGGATCGGTGACGGGTGAATACTGCCAAGGTTCCGTGTGCGACATTGAAAAAATGAAGATGGATAATGTGAAGCGGGTGAGTAACGAAGAACTTCTCGAGTTACCCTGCGATATCCTGATTCCTGCTGCACTGGATAATGTGATCACCGAAAAGAACGCAGATAAGATTCAGGCGCGTTACATTCTGGAACTTGCGAATGGTCCTACTGCTCCAGAAGCTGATGCAATATTAGAAAAGAAAGGAGTGCGCATTATCCCTGATGTGCTTGCCAATGCAGGCGGTGTAACTGTGAGCTATTTTGAGTGGTGCCAAGGGAGATCGGGAGAACAATGGACCGATGAAAAAGTAGATCATGAACTGAAGCGTGTGATTTTGGATGGATATCGCTCGGTCCGCCGCGAAGTGCATCGCAATAAGATTTCTTATCGCAAGGCCGCGTTTATAGTTGGTGTAGGAAGGATTGTGGAGGCGATGAGGGTAAGGGGGTGGACGAATTGATTACGGATTTACTGATTTTTAATTTTTGATTTGAACCAAAAATCAGCAAATCAAAAATCAGCAACTTTGCGACTTTACTATAATTCCATTACGCTTTAGACATGTTCGACGTCATTATCATCGGTCTCGGTGCCGCAGGTTACACAGCTGCCATTTACTCAGCACGCTACAAACTCAAAACTCTTATTGTTGGTGGTGAAGAAGGAGGAATGGGCAATACGGCTGCAGAAGTAGGAAACTGGCCAGGAATCATTGAAATTCGTGGACCAGATTTGATGGAGAATTTTATGAAGCATGCGAAGAGTTTTGAGGAAGTTACTCATAAAGTGGCGAGAGTAGAAAAAATTGAAAAAACGAAGAGTGGGTTTACGGTGCACTTTCAAAGCGGCGAAAAAGCAGAAGGGAAAACAGTCATTCTTGCTACCGGTTCCAATAAGAAACATTTGGGAATTCCAGGAGAAAATGAACTTTCTGGAAAAGGTGTGACGTACTGTGCCACCTGCGATGCGTTTTTCTATCGTCACAAGACTGTTGCAGTGATTGGAGGAGGGGATAGCGCCGTGGAAGGTGCGGCAATTGCCGCGCAGGTAGCCAAGCGCGTGTATCTCATTCACCGTCGCGATTCCTTTAAGGCAGAGCCGTACTGGGTAGAGAAAGTGAAATCGAAGGATAATGTCACATTCGTGCTGCAGAATTCTGTAAAAGAAGTACTGGGGAAAGAGAGAGTATCGGGAGTGAAACTTGAGAAGCCTTTTGAGGGAAAAGACACGATAGATTTAGATGGAGTGTTTATAGAAATTGGATCTACTCCAGCAACTAGTTTGGCCGAAGGAGTGGGCGCTGCTATTGATGAAAAAGGCTACTTAAAAGTAGATGCATCTATGGCAACTACCGTTCCAGGATTCTTTGGAGCGGGGGATGTAACCAATGCCAGCAATTACTTTGCACAGTTTGTAACCGCAGCGGGAGAGGCTGCAGTGGCCGCCAATAGTGCCTTTAACTATATTAGTACGAGTGCGGCGTCGAAGGAGGGATACATGGAATGAGACGAGAGGAATCAGAAGAGCCAGATGAAACAGAAGATTCAGAGCATGAGTTATTCTGATATCTCCAGTTCTGATTCACATCGATCCTCTGATTCTACTGAGTCCTCTGTTTCCTCAGAATCTTCCTTTACACTGTTCACATGTGGCTCCTCTTCCAACTTCTCTCGGTAATGTCGTGGGCCGGTATTAACGTACTCGATTCCGTTCTTGTGAAGAGGTACGACAAACATCCCATGGTGATGATGTGGAATCAGGCGTATTACAGCATGATTGTGCTGGCACTGTTGGCTCTCATTTTTCCTATTCGCAGTGAGTGGATAGTACCTTTGCTCGTTGTGGGCGTAGGTGGCTACGTTGGTGATACCGTATTCTTTGTAGCTCTTAAATACATTGATGTGTCTGTCACAAACATCGCATGGGTCATCATGTCCGTATTTTTGGCGATTGGTGGCTTTATCCTCTTTCAGGAATCGTGGACGTGGATGCAATCCGTAGGAGTCGTACTCGTTATTGCGGGCATTCTTATATTGTCGCTATGGCACAGTACAATTGGGAACCCCTGGATGCTCCTTCTGCTGCCATTACTCGCTCTCCTGTACACGCCGTTTTATCTTGTTCAAAAAGCGGCGCTCCTTGCTGGAGAGGGCACTCTTCCTGTTCTTTTTTGGTCTCTTCTGGGAAGGGAAAGCATTTCAGTTTCCATGCCTCTCTTTCTGCCCTTTTTACGGCGGCATATCAAACAAGCATATTCACACACAGATTCTTTCTTTTACTGCATGAATGCTCTGGTGATTACTCTCTTCTTTGGGGCTACGTATTTTACAACCAAGGCTTTTGATGTCGGCCCCGTGTCGCTCGTGGGTATTGTGGGCAACATACAGCCATTCTTCGTGCTGTTTTTGGCTTGGATATGCACTTTATTCATTCCAAGCTTGGCCCCCAAGGAATTACTCACTTCTCAGTCTTTGGTAGCCAAAATAAGCAGTTTTACGATTGTTTTTGCAGGGCTTGCGCTGTTAGCCATCTATCAGTAAAGTATGGCAACTATGCCTCGTGGTAAGCGCACAGTCTTTGGGATGTTCTGCACTGTTTCCGGCAATCGCGTCGGAACGGTCCGTTTGCATAGGCAAAAGGATGGTGTTTCATGGAAAGATTTCAAAACCGCAAAATTCTGCAGCGAATGCAGGAAAAAGCAGCCGATGAAGATGAAAGAGGAGCGTCATTCTTCCTAAAAGAATCCGAAGAAACCGATGTAACCGAGGAATCCAAGGATTGTGTGCAGGCGCATTTTTTTGGTGTGATAATAGAGCCAGTCGTCGGTTCCCTCGGATTCCTCGGTTTCCTCCCAACCGATTCCTTATTCCCTCTCGCCCAACCTTTGCGCTACACTTCCTCCTATGTCCGACGTCTACCGCCAAGCGGCTTCGGTGCTGCTTTTACGCAAAGCCTCTTCTGGCCAGCACTATCAAATTCTGCTCCTGCATAAGCCACGGAAGAAAGATGCGTGGCAGCTTCCGCAGGGAGGAATGGAGCAGGGGGAAAGCATAGAGCAGACCGCTGTACGAGAACTGATGGAAGAAGCAGGTGTATCGGGTATTACCATCCTCAGCGTAAGCGACCATGTGTACCAATACGATTTTCCGGGCTCTTACCGTCGCTTTCGGCCGGATAATGTAAAAGGTCAACGCATTCGCTTTATCGTTGCATTAGCTCCACACAATGCTCAGATTTTGGTAGACGATAAAGAAGTGGATAACCACGTGTGGGTAGAACTCGCGCAAGTGCCAGAGTACATCAAGAGGAAGGAGTACCTCGATTTGATTGGATTGTTGTATGAGGAAGCGATGACTCGCTTGAGGTAAGGGGACAAAGGTTTTAAAGGGGACAAAAGGGATAAAGGTCTTTTACTAAAAACCTTTGTCACCTTTACAACCTTTATGCCCTTTGTCCCCTTATCCCCACTTCCTGATTGCTTGCCGCAGTCTCTTCCTTGAGAATAGATTGCCGTGCATCTCCTCTCCCTCCAGCTCACGCAATTCAGGAATTATGGCTCTCAGGAGTTCCAGTTTTCTACGAACCAAGAAATGCAGGTGTTTGTGGGGGAAAATGGCAGCGGGAAAACGAATATTTTGGAAGCGATCTCGGTACTTTCACTCACCAAATCTTTTTTAGGGGTGGATGACGGCGATGTAATGCAGTGGGGGGCAGAGTTTTATAGAGTCACCGGAAAAGTGCGCACGGATGAAGGCGAAGAGAAAGATCTGCAGGTCGTCAGCCAAATTCTCCCCCGTAAGCAAAAAGCCTGTTTCCGCAATGACGTGCGCGTAACTCTTTCGCATATGGTAGGGAGCCTTCCAATCATTACTTTTCTGCCACAGGATCTCAGTCTTTTCAGTGGACCCCCTGCAGAACGTCGCCGCTTTTTAGATCAGATTCTCTGTCAGGTTTCTCCTGAATATTTTCTCACTCTCCTGGAATATCAAAAACTCCTGAAACAACGTAATGCTCTCCTGCGCTCTATCCGCGAAGGCAGCGCTCAGCGAGAGGATCTCGTTCCATGGGATAGTGCTCTAGCCGACAAAGCGAGCTTTCTTACGCTTTTACGGCTTGAACTGATGGAAACATTTTCGCTTACGCTCGCTTCAGAAGTGCAGGCCTTGGGTGAAACGTGGACGGACGTAGCGGTGCGGTATATTCATACGGGAGAAGCCAGAACTCGCAGTGAACTCACCACTGAATTTATTGCAGCTCTGCAGGCCTCACTCGAGCGAGATTTGATTTTAGAGACAACAGGAATTGGTCCTCACCGTGATGATTGGGAATGTATGGTGGGTCCGCATTCTCTTAAAACATTCGCTTCCAGAGGGCAACAACGGGTAGCAGTCCTCTCACTTCTCTTTTTAGAAGCGTCGTATTTGGAAGTGAGAAGAGGGGAGAAGCCCGTCATTCTTTTAGATGATATTTTCTCAGAGTTAGACGACAACCATCGCGGCCGAGTGACCTCTGCCTTCCAGGATCATCAAGTGTTTATGACATCCACGCATGTACCGCCCGGCGCTGAACAAGCACAGATATGGCAGATTGAAAAAGGAAGAGTGACGGAAAGGGCTGTAGTTGTGTAGAGAAAGTGCCAAGACGTTACGTTCTTGCGTGTTGAATGTTAAAGCTTGAATTTTATCTCTGAAGGATATTCACATGAGGGTACACTATTGATCATGGATGATCGTCTTTTCCTTCACGATGGAGAAATTTTACTTGTGAACCAGAGATCTTCTGCAGCTATTCTGCTTGTGAGTTGGATGCG
>CAZJPS010000034.1:0-12694 GCA_964548055.1 uncultured Candidatus Peribacteria bacterium | reverse complement strand
CCCCCCCCCGCCCCCCCCCCCCCCACCCCCCCCGCCCGCCCCGCCCCACCCGGCGCGGCGGGATCGGCTGGATCCTCAACAAGTGGCAATGCATCTCAGGCAGATTTGATCATCACAAAAACAGGTCCTTCAAGTGCAACTGACAGCGAAGTCATCGTTTATACCGTGACTGTCACAAATCAGGGGCTCGCCACTGCATCTGCCCCTGTTATTACAGACCTGCTCCCTGCCGGCTTTATTTTTGTAGACAATCAATCCTCTGGATCTTGCTCCGCCATAGGCGGTAGCGTTTCCTGCACCCTCACAAATTTGGCACCGGGAGTAGAAACGAGCGTGCAAATTGCAGTGACCGTAACGGGTGCTTGCCAGTGTTCAACATCAAATTCTGCAACCGTTTCCACATCCACACCTGAAAGTAATTATCTCAATAATATGAGTGCCGTTGTTCCAGTTGCCATCGCCTGCAACGTGGGAGGAAACGCAGGAAGCGGTACGCCTACGCTTGGATGCGTGGCAACTGCGGATCCAGATCTCTGCTATACCGAACCCTTGCAACTGGGCGCTAATCTTATTGCAAACGGAGACTTTGAAGAGCCAGATATACAAAATATTGGTCCCGCTTACAACTGTGCCCCCGCAGAAGCACCTTTTGCACAATGTGTCCTGCAAGACGCCCCATCGTGGGCTCCCGCCGCCTACCAAGTGGAACTACAAAGTGGCATGGTGTCATCTCAAGGTACTGCTTACAGTGGCATTCAATGGGCAGAAGTAGATGCTCAAGGTTCTGTTTATTTGACACAAAACTTCCCGACATCGCCCGACAAACTGTACTCCGTACACTACTGGTACGCGCCGCGCCCTGGTTTTGGGCAACAAGAAATGGGTGTGTACTTTAATGGACAATTAATGAGCGTTGCATCGGGAGACGGTGGATCTACATGGACACCTGGACTCTCATGGAGTTCCCACAGTTTTACTGCATGGGGAGGGCAGGGCAGTATAAGCACATTGGGTTTTGGCTGTATCACTTGCGACCCAGTTGGTGCCGGCAATTTAATTGATCTTGTGAGCGTGCAAGAAATAGTGGGCTGCCAATGTACCGCTTTTGGTTCCTCATCTTCATCCTCCTCATCTTCATCCTCAGCGAGTGGCATGTGCTCAGCAAATGTTTCACAGCTTCAAGCCAGACTAACGCAATGTGCCGACGAGCAAGATAACGATGGTGATTCGTTAGTGGATTCGAATGATCCTGGCTGCACATCGCTTGCCGACGATAACGAAGGAGATTCTTCTTCTAGCTCCTCCAGTGTTGCAGAGAGTTCTTCCGCTATCAGTAGTGAAAGCGCTACAAGTTCCAGTGAAGCTGCGGTATCCAGTGTGAGCGAAGAACTCAGTTCCAGTAGTGAGGCCGTATCTAGTGTGAGCATAGATGCTTCTAGTTCCAGTGAAGCTGCGGTATCCAGTGTGAGCGAAGAACTCAGTTCCAGTAGTGAGGCCGCCAGTGCAAATGCGTCAGCAGAATCAATAGATTTGCCCACTCCAGTACCTATTCCCTTAAATTAGGCTGTTCCTACCTACCCACAGTTGTGCCCAGTACGTCCACTCGGCGTTCTTGCCAAATACAAAAGAGCAACGCATGCTAGGCACCGATGTTTGTGGTTCACCGAAGTAAAGGCCACACAATCTTAGAAGTTGTTGTGGCAGTAGCGCTGTTTGGCATCATGGCCAGTGGGCTTGCGCCTTTGGCTCTCAGTGCCTATTCGCGACAGCGCTCCGCACGCGAACAATCGGAAGGCACGCTCCTTGCTGTGCAAGCATTGGAAGCAATACACTCTATTGGTCGTAGAAATTTTTTAGAACTTACAAACGGAAATCATGGCCTTTCAACTTTAGGAGGTAAGTATGTGCTTTCTGGAACATCCGATACAGTGGGCTCCTTTACTCGCACAATTATTATTTCCACGGCGGAACGTGATGTAAATGGAATACTAACAGACAGCGCCTCTGGAACACCCGACACCCATGTAAAAAAGGTTATGGCACAACTTACATGGCCAACAGCTGGAGGAAGCAGAACGGCCTCGCTGACTATTTCAACTTACATTGCCGCCTGGTGATTATGCGCTTTATCACGTCCTTCATCGGCACGCGCTTACCTACTTTAGGCGGCAAAAAGAAAGCATTCTCACTACTGGAAATGATTGTCGTACTTGCGATTGTGATCGTTATTTTACTTACAGTGATCCAATTAATGCTCACATTGCTGCAAACACGCGGCAGAACAGAGGCAAGTGCGGAACTACAACAGCGTACGCGGTACGCCTTCGATCGTATTCTTGAACGCACGCGCAATTCCACGCGCGTACTTGCGGCATCAACGGGGCTTCTTTCACTGGGAAGTGGCGCTTATCTTGGATCACTGAGAGCTAACCCTCCCACTGTCTTCTATCTTGCAGACAATACGATTTACATGGTTGAAAACCAATCGATCACACGACGCCTTCTCCCAGAAACGATTACAGTCACATCACTGCAATTCACAGATCGCACTGCCACACCTGGACCCCAAATTGTAGAAATGTCTATAACCGCCAGTATTTCTGATGCAACGGGACATTCTGATTCCATTTCCTGGACGACTGCTGCTGCTCTTCGCCAATAACTGTGACTACCCGCTTTTCACTCCGTCGGCTGTATACGCGCAAGGGTGCTTTGGTCCTTGTAACCGTTATCATTGTGGGAATTGTAGGAATTATTCTCAGTGTTGTGGTTGCAAGGCGTGGCGCAACTGAAGTAACCAATAGCTTAAGCGCCCTGCAGGCAAGTAGAGCTCTTTCGCTTGCGGATGGCTGCGCAGAAGAGGCTATGGTTCAACTGTATCGTAGTTCTGCATATGTAGGCGGCACAGCACAGCTAGGCGAAGGCACGTGTACCATCACCGTATCTGGCACCGGAACTGAGCGAACAATTCTCGTTGTTGCAACATTAGAAAAATGGGTTCGCACTGTACAATTCACGGCTCATATCGTTCCTCCCATGCGCGTGACAGCATGGCGTCTGATAGCAGAATGACCAGAACAAATTGACTCTCTCTGCGGTAGCGGCATGATGGGTACCACAGTGGTATCTATTCCGTCTCTTCCACGGCTCCGAACAAACCTTGCCAGTATTCAATGTGCAGAAGGAATATTGCGAGTAGGGATTCCTAGTACAGTAAAGGGGAAACAGGGCATGCAAAAAGTATGTGAAGCCGAGGTGTCTCTGCGCACCATGTCTGGCGAGGGTATACCGTGGATGGCACGAGAGTGCGGCCCCATTATTTTAAAAAGCCTTCGTAAAGAGAATATAAAACAAAAAAAAGCTGCGGTCATCTTAGAACCAGAACGCATATACACACTACTGCTGGAACTTCCTCCTACACCAAAAAATGAATTGGAAATGGCTATTAGGCGAGAGTGTGCTAAAACAATTCCCGAAGAGATAACGGAAATAACTATCACATGGGACATCCTGGAATCTTCGTCCTCTCGTTTACTCATAGGAGTAGCTGCCGCACGCACGGACATGCTGCAAAGTTATATAGATACTGCAACCAGTGCAGGCATGCATGTCACAAGAGCTACCACATTTGCAGCAGCTATTTTCGCTTTTGCAGGAGCACGCAAAACCTCGGATGCGTCATTGCTTGTTTCTATTCGTCCTGGGCCTGAAAGGAGGGGGACCGTGACTGTGTTCTATCACTACTGGCCAATAGACGAAGCTGTTATCTTCCCAGGGACCAGCGACGAAAGCATTATAGCAACTATTCAATCACTCATAGAGGAATATGAGCATAAGCAAATGCCTATCGAGCACATCGTTTTTTTAGGAGAACAGACGCTTGAGGAAAAAATTCATCAGCAAGTCCGTAGTCCTCGGGCGGGAAAGCCGGCCATTGATTTTGAAAAGGCGCTCCCCAAATGGAATACCGATGAATGGGAATGGGCTGGCCTGAGGGCAAGCTGCCTTGCTCCCGATGCAGATTTACATTGCAACTTCTTCCGTCCTAAAGTGAAGCACACCAAACTGATGATTGCGGGAATAGCAGCAGGAGTAGTAGGACTTGTAGGGGTGGGGTGGCTACTGTTTTCGTTGTTACCTGGATAATCGAAACAGAAGACCTTACTCTGCTTTCTTCCCGCTATGCGCCATCACCTCGTTCACTTTAGCAATGAGATCGCGCATAGAAATCTGCTGCTTAATTACATAATCATCCGCTCCCAACTTACGCCCCTCTTCCACATGTTCTGGATCGGCTGAATTAGTAACCACGATGACAGGAAATGTACGCGGCGGGCGTGGATGCTTGCGCAAAAATTCAAAGCCAGACCCATCACGCAGTGATAAATCTAAAAGCACCAAATCTGGAGCCTTGTGTGCAACAGAATCAATAGCCGCCTGGATTGTTTCCACACACCTAGGCAAAAAACCACTAAGAATGAATTTTCGCTCATACGCACTGCGCAGAACTGCATCATCCTCCACAATTAGAATGTCAGGCTTTGCCATAGCATTCAGAATAAGGGAATCTGTTTGAATGTACAGAGTAATTAATTTTGCTTCGTGTGAAGGGCAGAGCGCACAGTAAAAAATGACTCTGTGTTGCAAAAGTTATAAGTGATACTTGTTTTGAGTCTTGTGGAAGTTCAGGGCCCTTCGAGTCGCTCATTTTTCTCTTCGTGGTTTACTACCCTTCGACAATCTCAGGGCCGTTCCATGCAGCATACAGTTCAACGACACAAATATTGAAGGACCGTGAACAAGCGAAGCGACTGAACGGTGAGCGAGCCCCGCGCGCAGCGGTGGCGAGTCGAATGGTGACCAAGGTTTCTCGATGTATTTTACCCTAGTTTTTATTGTACCAAGGCAAAAATTACCGCTTAAGACTCTGAACTTTGCTGTAGCCACAAAGGAATGAAGGTTTCTTCGATGAAACGTTTCACTTGCTCGTTTGTACGCGTAGCACTGACATCGATATCCATTCCTGATTGTGCTTGATGAATGCACCAATGCTTGTAACCAGGTTCCGTTGCTCCGCCAGCAACGCCGTCAAAAGCCGACCACGTGTAGCCCACGGCAATACCATTGACGCTGAAAATGGTCGGCTTGTATTGATCGGGCGCATTTTCGCCCCAGTTCATCTTCACTTCGTTTTGCGCGAACTCCTTGTCACAAACACCTGGAAGAACGCGAGCGATGAAAGCGTCATCACGTATGTCATCATTTTTCAGAGTGAAGCTCACAACGCTGTTTTCAAGCGATTCAATGCTTGTCCATTCATCTGGAAGTGTCAGTGACATGAGGCGTTGCATTGCCGTCTGAGCCTGGTTGTTTCTCGAAGAAGAGGAAGACGTTGTCAAAGACACATTTGTCGGCGTAGACGACGCGCATCCTGCAAGGAAAAGGAAACCTGTGACCAAGAACAGTGCTGATACAGTTTTCATAATTGATATTAAAGCATAATCGGTGATCAAAACAAATCTTAACATGGTGACCAGGGTTTTTCGATGTATTTTACTCTGGTTTTTGTCTTACCGAGGCCAAAAATGCTGAACAATGTTCGGGTTTCAGGGGTCACTTATTAGCAACATACACAGGGTAATGCGTTTCGCCCTCAATGGGGGTCTCCTGCACTGCTGAAAAGCCTGCTTGGTACAGAAGTTCTACAAGCTCCTCATGACGTAACGGGTAGCTGTATCCGGTGAACTGATGCGGAACATTGTCTACCGTCATCAGGCATTTCCAGATACGTAAGCGCTTTTCATAGTCTGGAGTGATTTCCCAGCGCAGACTCACTTTTTGTCTGCTCACTTCCCGTTCTCCAAATTCAGTTACGGCAGGGTACGATGGCCTGTCGCATTCACTTTTGTTGATGAGGTCGGTGTACAGAAAGCCCCCATCATTTAACATCTTCCTAAACTCCCTCAGTGATGTAAGTAAATTAGCGAATGTTCGTTCCTGCACTGCTTGAGGGTCACTTTCGCTCCAAGAGTCCACGTAGACTAAGGAATTACCCCTCGCCAAGACCGCATCGAAGCGCTGGCGTATGCCTTGGCTTAAGTCCTGCCATTTCAGGCAGTAATGCGGCATGTCCAAACCCCTGGCCTGCATTTTCCGCACAAAAAGGTCGTGCATATCCTGACTCCCATCAGAGTATGCGATGTCCCAGCCTCGCTTCTTCAGTTCCAACGAAGGGAAGCCCGTCCCACCTGACGCATCCAACACTGTTTTTGCGCCACGCGATTGCAAAAACTTCTCGATGCCATCTGCAAGTGTGTTATCCCAGAGGAAAGGCACACACTTGTCCCATAATGTAGCGACATTCTCCATATCAACCGAGAGGGGTGAACTGGTCATAGAATTTACTTCTTACCCGCACGATTCCCCTGGAGATGCGAACGGCAGCACGGATTTGTGTCTCGTTAAACAAAAATTTCTGGTACGCACCTACGATGTAGTCAGAGTGAGTGACGGGGCTTTCAGAGACTTCATGGAGAGCGCTGCGCTTCTCATCATGGTCGCGATGCGGAGCATAAAAAACGGATTTTTCTTCATCGAACCCAAGCTCCTTCATTCTCTCTAGGAATTTTCTGTATTCCACGGACACCAGTGCCTCATGTCCCAAGCGTAGCGCCGCCAGGAGTTGCATTCCATATTCCTCGGCTGACGTGTCTGGTTTCTGCCGAAGGAAAATCCCAAAACCCTTCCGCGTACGCTTGGTTGCTTTCGAGCCCCCTCTCAGCACTGTCTCGATGACCCTAGAACGGTCAACGCCAAACTGTGACAAGTCCTCTGCCAACTGCCTTCTGTGCAGTTCTGGATGAACTTCCTCAAGGTAAAGACTGCGCACTGTCTTAACAGCACTCTCAGCAGCGTCTTGGAGAGTTGAGTCGCGTACATCGCTTTTGACTTTATCCAAACCAATGACGGTTAGGTCGCAGAATTCTGGAAACTGAAATGACATCACAGCCTCCTCTAGCAGAAGCTGCCGCATATCAGCTTTATTCATTCGCTGTAGACCTGACAGAACAGGATGCGACTCAAAGGAGCGTATCAATGCGTCTTCTTCTTGGTTTAAGCGCTGAATATCCATATTATTATTAAATTCTACTATTTATATTGTGTCAACAATCCAAATAGATAGGCTTTGAACCTAGTTTTTGGCTTTAATATGAGCAGAATCTCAAGCTATTAAAACGAATCTTAACATGGTGACCCCGGCGGGAATTGAACCTGCATCTACCCCTTAGGAGAGGGTCGTTCTATCCGTTGAACTACGGGGTCATAGTAAAAAAGATCGCTTAAAGGAGCCTACAACCTAACCCCTACCACCTACAACCTCTCTTAGGCAGCAAGCACATATACCTCTCTGCCTTCCGCAGGCAGCGCCCCCTTCAGCTTATACTCACTCACTGTTTCTTTAGGAGCCATTGTGCGAGTAACAGCGGCAAAGTCTCCTTTCTCTTTAGGTGGAACAAGTAGAAGAACACGTGGATCGAATTCATCTACGAGCTTTTGTACAAGGCGGGAATCGTCTCCAGGAATCACAAGCACATCAATATCTGGAACCGATTCCAACTGCTTATCAGACCAATCTTGCAAAGGAGAAGAAAGAAATCCGCAGCGCACTCCATCTGCCTCTACTACATAGGACACCTGCTGGCCTTCACTGTGGCCAATTCCACGAATAGATATGCCGGCCTCATTGTATTCACCAGGCCACGAAACCACATTGGATGTGGTAACTTCTTCTGGAGTAGAAAGAAGGATAATTGTTTTCGTATCCTTCCCTTCTGCCGCTGTAGCTGGAAAAACAACCATAGGAGCAGGCCCGCCTGTAACGCGGTAGGAGCCGTCTTTGATAGCTTGAAATTGCAACATCGGGGGAATGATAGTACAGAGATATGCAGATACCAAGCCAGTCTTTGTGGGTGATAAGCGGCTAGCGATAAGCAAAAAGAGACTAATCGCTACGCAACCTCTATTCTCTCCATCCGTGCCCCAAGAGCCCGGAGCTTCTCATCCAAGCGATCATATCCGCGCTCAATGTAACGGACGTCGGTGATGGTGGTTTCGCCATCCGCACACAACGCAGCCAATACCATTGCAGCACCCGCACGCACATCGTTGCTGGCAACTACTCGCCCTTTTAGAGGAGTTGGACCAATAATAAGCGCCTGGTGCGCATTGAGGATTTCGATATGAGCACCCATTTTTTCTAGTTCGTACAAATATCCTAAGCGCCCTTCGTACAAGCGTTCAAACATGCGGCTCACCCCTTTTGCCTGCGTCATGGCTACTCCCGTTGTAGCCTGCAAATCACTCGGAAAACCAGGAAAAATATTCGTACGAATATTCATGGCCTGAAGGGAAGAAAGTTCTCCATCCACCAGCAACACTTTTTCCTTCTCGTCATACTTCCACACACATCCAAAACGGCGCATTGCATCTAAAAAGGAAACAACCTGTTCGTATTCCACATCATGGATGCGCAGCTTTCCGTGCGTTACCAATGCAGCACTCACCAATGTTCCCACTTCTAAGTAATCCGACGTGACGCGATGTTCGGCTCCAGAAAGAGGTTTTTTACCATTCACATACACGGTGTGTTCACCAATACCTGTCACATGTGCTCCCATCTTCATCACAAGCTTCTCCACTTCTTGCACATGCGGTTCTGCAGCTGCCATATCTATTCGCGTTTCTCCTGGTAAGAGTGCTGCTGCCATCACTACGTTCTCTGTGGCTGTTACAGAAAACTCTGGAAGGATGACGCGCCCTGGACGAAGTGTGCCTTGTAAGTGAAGTGCCTCGTATGTGCTCATGTCTTCTGCCCCCATCTGCTTAAATGCCTCCACGTGGGCGGCTACAGGCCGTTTTCCAATTACATCACCTCCCGGATACGGCATTTCTGCCACTCCAAAGCGCGCAAGAAGGGGACCCAAAAAGAGAATGGAGCCGCGTATAGTACCAACGTATTCTGCAGGAATAGGCTGACTGCGTACTTTCTGTGCGCGTATGCGTACAGTTCCATTTTCAAAACTTGTTTCCGCACCCAAAAAATCCAGAATCTTGAGCATGGCTACGGTATCTCGCAGGCGCGGTACGTTGTGCAGTACCGTTTCCTCCTCTGTGAGTAAACTTGCGGCAATCAGCGGGAGTGCGGCATTTTTAGAGCCACCTACGGTTACATCGCCAACCAAGGGAATGCCACCACGTACCCGGTACCGAACATCCATAAGTGAGAGAATTGTAGAGGAAGAATGGGAAAATGGCAGTAGGAAGAGGTATTTTTACCAAATCCCAAATCCCAGTTCCCAAATCCCAGCAAATCGACAAACAAATGTTTGGGATTTGGGGCTTGGGATCTGAGATTTAGGGCGTTCTGCTGCGGAAAAGAACCATTTCGAGTAATAGAACAATGACTCCTATAGTGATACAACTATCCGCCACATTAAAAATAGGAAACGTTCCTACCTGAAAAAAATCGGTTACCATTCCATCTCGCATACGATCAAGCACATTTCCAAGCGCTCCTCCAATAATCATGCCAAATCCCACTTGTGCATATACAGACTGGGCAGTGCGAAAAGCAAACACGCACATGAGCAAAAGTGCGCCTGTAATGAGAGCAGTTTGAATTGCGAGTGGAAATTGAATCCCAAATGCAATTCCTGGATTAAGGGAATACGTAAGACCAGCAAAAGATCCCACGAGTGAAATATGTTCCGATAAAAAAGAATCTGCCAAAAATTTGGCACATAAGCTTGTAGCCGCACTCACTGCAATAGTAATAAAAAGTAAATTCATAGATTGAGTAATAGAATAATAGAGCAGGAGAGTAATAGGATGACACAGGAAAACGACACATGCTCCAGTCCTGATACTTTATAACTCTGTTACTCTAGCCTTTGTGTTTCGCCGTATCGACCTCCTCCTATTGGGAACTACTGTAGTGCTTACGCTCTTTGGCCTCGCCATGATCGCAAGCGTGAGCGTGTTTGAAAGTTATCAGCTTACCACTAGGCTCACTGGAGAAGGTTCAAACTCCTTTTATCTCTGGCGCAGCTTTCTCCATACCATCATTGGCTTCTCTGTCATGTTCACCATGGCAGCGATTCCCTACAGAATGTGGGAGAAATATGCGCGTATTCTTTTTTTAGCAACAGTTGCATTTCTCATTCTTGTTTTTATTCCAACGTTCCAGCCTTCGGGCGCACAAACATCCAATAGCTGGGTGAGCTTTGGAATTTTTACTATTCAGCCCGCAGAAATTCTAAAACTCACACTCATTTTTTATCTTTCCGTGTGGCTGCAAAAACGCGAACAATTGATTGGAACTTTTAAAGAGGGGTTCGTTCCCTTTGTAACGCTCTTGCTTATTAGTACGTTCCTTGTCGCTATTCAACCAGATCTGGGCTCTTTTCTTGTTCTCTCAGCTATCGCATCTGCAATGTTCATTATTGCGGGAGGGCGATTTTCACATCTCTTATTAGGAGGAGGATTAGCAGGAGTGCTTGGCCTCCCCATCATCCTTCAAAAAAATTATATTCGCCTAAGATTTATTGCGTTCATTACTCTTCTTCTGCATCCGGATGACGTAGAAAAAAAACGAGCCGTATGTGAATCGATTGGATACCAAATCTGCCAAGCACTTATCGCCATAGGAAGCGGGGGATTATTTGGGGTGGGATACGGAAAATCAATTCAGAAATTCGGATATCTGCCAGAAGTACAGGGCGATATGATCTTTGCCGTCATGGGAGAAGAGCTTGGGTTTTTGCGCATTCTTATCATTCTTTTTATGTACGGAATTCTCGTCTACCGAGGATATCGAACCGCTGCGAATGCCCCGGATCGCTTTGGATTTTTGCTGGCATCTGGCATTACAACATGGATTGCAGTCCAAACACTCGTCAATATTTCAGTAAACCTGGGCATCTTCCCGCTCACAGGCCTTACACTTCCCTTCATCAGCTACGGCGGATCTTCCCTCATCACGCTGCTCGCGGGTATGGGCATTCTTCTAAACATCTCCATGCACTCTACAGAGGAAGCAAGCTTGGCGCGGAGAAGCTCCACGAAGAAATCGCCGTATACGTGGAAAATGAGAAGCTTCTGAGGAGAAGTTTCAATGCTTAAAGATTCAAGTATCAAGAACATTTCAATTTTTCATTGTAAAATTTTTCCTTACTTCTTTCTTGATATTTGATTCTTAATTTTTTGATTTTTCTCCTTCGTCGCTCCTTCTCTCTCCAGTAGACTACACCCATGCGCATTCTCTTTGTGGGTGGCGGGTCCATCGGCCACATCGCCCCTTCGGTTGCGGTGTGGAGAGCAATTGAAGCAGAGTATCCCGGCACCGAAGCGCATTTCATATGCTCCGAAAGAACCGAGGATGCGGATTTTTTACGAAGAGAACGAGTGCCTTTTACAAGCATTCGCGGACGCTCACTTCCCTTCTTTAGGCCGGACATAATCGTAGGCGCCTTTTTACGGGGACGATCATTTATTGCACAATGGAAACCGGATATTGTTTTCAGCAAAGGAGGCGCACTCAGTGTACCCATTTGTTTTGCCGCAAAAAAAATGAATGTGCCAATCGTGATGCACGAATCCGATGCGGTAAGCGGGAGAGCGAACAGCCTTGTATCAAGATGGGCCGCGGCCGTGTGCACTGGTTTTCCAACTCCCGCAACAAGAGAGAAATTTGCACGCCAGCATTCCAATGTCGTCTTTACGGGGAATCCGGTTCGCCCTGACGTGGTGAATGGAAGCAGAGATCATGGATTTGATACGACAGGATTTGATCGTACGAGGCCTGTTTTACTGGTGATGGGTGGAAGCCAAGGAGCACAAGCGCTCAATGCTGCCGTCACACAGCACGTGCAAGAATTGCTGCAGTGCGCAGATATCATTCATCTAACAGGAAAGGGGAAAGAAGCTGCCGATCCTCAAGCTCACTACTGGAGTGCCGAATTTGCACATGCAGAACTGCCACATCTATACGCCATCGCAGATTTTGCACTGAGCAGAGCTGGAGCAGGAAGCATAAGCGAGCTGGCTGCATGCCACATTCCAGCCATTCTTGTTCCTCTCCCGCATCTTGCACACGATCATCAAACAAAAAATGCCGATGTAGCTTCGCGAACGGGCGCATGTATTGCACTGCCACAATCAGAACTACGTACAGCACTCGTGCCTACTGTTCAAATGCTTGCAAAAGACTCTCAGAAACGTGAGCAGATGCGAACGGCAATGACTGCGCTGAGCGTCGCGGATGCTGCCAAAAGAATAGCCAAAATTGTGATGGATACAGGATATGCTCACAAAAAAAGTTGAGTTCTCTTGGCGCACTACACAGTAAAAAAATTAATGCTCAATCTTATATCTGCAAGGCTCCGGTTCTTCAAATCATACAATGTGGCTCTAATTTAACGAGAGAATCGAGAATAATCTATACATCCCTGTATTGCTTTTCTTGCAAGAGTGAATTGAAATATATTGCGGTTCGGGACAGAGCTAACTACTCTGATGCCGTATGCGTAAATATCACTTGTTCATTATTCCACTTTTTGCACTCGCATTTCTTCTTGTGAGCTGTAAAAAAACTGATTCGACAGCAATGAATACTTCCGATGCTACCGGATCGGCA
>CAZJPS010000033.1:0-12886 GCA_964548055.1 uncultured Candidatus Peribacteria bacterium | reverse complement strand
TGTACAACCTTTGTCCCCTTTTAAACCTTTGTCCCCTATAATCCACTTCTCCTATGACCCCCCTCTCCATCACCAGAACAATGCCCATCATGGACATCGTCACTCTGTGCCCTGAATCTAAAAGCACGCTGGCAGAATATGGACTGCATTGCTTTCACTGTGCAGGAAGTGAATACGAAACATTGGAGGATGGCTGTAAAACACACGGTTTTGGCGATGAAGAAATCGATGATTTGGTGAGCGATTTAAACGACATGATCCTCTCCCTGCCTGATCGTCCTCAGGTATTGACCGTGACCCTTCCCGCTGCAGAAGCGCTCCAAAAAGTGGCAGCAGAGGAAGGACATGCGGGAGAGGGGCTTGTGGTAACGACCGATAGCCAGGGTGGGTTCTGCATGGAATTTCGGGCAGAGCCGTTACCCAGCGAAAAAATCTTCAGTCATCCGGATGCCCCTTCCATGCGTTTATTTGCATCCGATCTCACACTGCGAAGAATAGGGGGGTCTACGATTGATTTTAGGGATGGGCGTTTTAAGCTGGATCTGCCAGAAGACAGTGCAAAGGCAGGGTGTGGGTGTGGGGGGAGTTGTAGTTGCAATGGTAAAAAAGGGGATAAAAGGGATAAAGGTTCTTGAAAAAGAAACCGACGGAACCGAGGAAACCGAAGAATCCGAAGAAGAAAACATTCTTCGCCTTTTGTACCTCAGAGCGGGTTTCCCTACCCGCGGGATGTTTAGTACGTTGATCGAATCTGGCACGTTCCTCCCCCTCCCGACGGGAGGGGGGGGTCAAGATCCTGCATCACTTTCTCCTGCCTACCTTGCTGCAAAACTTCTTTCTGATCATCCATTCCTAAATGCCCCCGACATTATTCTCAGGCACCGCGGGTAGGGAAACCCGCTCTACGTGATGCTATTTTTTCTTATTTCTTAAAATTGAAATTGAAATTTTCTTGAAACTTGAAAGTTTGTATCTTGAAACTTCCCCTCCAGGCCTAGAAACTTCTAGGCTGCACCGGCCCATTAATATCAATCTCAGGTAGTTCACCTTCTATAAGGCTCTCCGGCATGGGTGCCGATGCTCCTACTTCGTAAAATAATGGACGGGCTTCGTACGCAGAGAGCACCGGCTCTACTTTTACAGCTCCTGTGCCCGAAGTAATGGTGCGATACCACAGCACAGTTACGCCAGGATGGCGGTCACCTATTTTTTTCTTTTCTCCAGGAGGCAGTGCCGTTGTGTATATAGTTCGATCAGGAGGAGCGGGAGTAGTGCTGAGCACCACAGGGCCCCACACTTCGGCTTTCCTTTCATCCTTCGTTCCGTAGTAAATAAAGTATGCGTGATCGCCATCTTCGTATGTCTGCATCAATAGTGCACTTGGCCCATCATTCAAAAATTTCATATCTGGATTCGGCGGATACACTGTTGCATCCGTTCCCTGAGGACCGTAGTAGCTCACAGCATAACTATGATTTTTACGTTGCTCTATGGGGTAACCGTATTCCCACACCCCCCTATAGGCAGTGGTGCTCACTTGGCATAGCCCACCCCCAAAATCCGGCTCTGTACGGTCGCCTTTAATCACAAGTTCCTTCCGGTACCCTGTAGAACCGTCTACCACTCCCAGTACTTCATCAAAGGAAAACCGTGTGCCTTTTGGAATTAAATGCCCGTTAAATTTACTAAGACCGACCGCAATGTTATGCCTTCTATTCACAGGAGACCCTGCAAAGGTAGATTCTCCCACGGTCACCACTTCCTGTATTCCTAATTTTTGGAGCTCCGGGTCATTCACTGTGAGCGCTGGCTGCGTTTCTTTTGTGGGAATCACAATATCAGTGAACCCTCTTTCCAAAGACACAATCACCAGCGATGTCAGTGCATCCAAATCCACTTCCCTACCCGTGAGCCCTACTCCATCAAAGATAATGTTTCCCGCCGCGTCCCTGCTGATCGTTACTGATCCCGCTGCTCTAAAAAGAGCTGATGCTATGCGTGTTTCCACAGTATTACGGATGGCAGCACTATTCCACGCAACTCTGCTCGATTTGCTCACTCCTACTGGAAGCGGCGGAATAACATCGCCGTCTACGCGCCATTCAGCTTGTGGCTGTATCTCCTTTCCTTGCATTGTCCACACTTCCTCCTGCCCCCTCCAACTTGCAAATTGATCTGGATCCAACGTAAAAAGATGATGCTGATGCCGGAACGTAAGCGGTGCATAGGCCGCGTGAGCCTGTGCGAGGAAACCAAAGAATCCTGCGAAACTCAGGGAGCCAAGGATAACAATGCGCTTCATGCCGGGAGATTGTGAAGGATGCGCACAAAAGAACCAAGGTTTTTGTTACTGGTTTTTGGTTACTAGAACTAATTTCATACACCGAAGCATGTCACCCTGAGCTTGTGGAAGGACGGGGGAATGGCCGGGGATGGGGGCGATCTGAGGTGTAGTTACAACTAACTATTCTTTCAGTAATTTTTACCGCCCAAACCTCTGTGCTGTCACTCTCCCCGCATCTAGTGCTTTATTCACAAGTGCATCTGCACGGTAATTATCCCTGCGGGGAATATGCCTGAATACAATATCTGGAAATCCCATCGCCAATTCTTTCACTTCCGCAAATAGCGGCTCGAGTGTTGCCATTTTTACTCTGTACTCTCCATTCAACTGCTTCACAATCAGCTCCGAATCCATGTGGCAAATAAGCCTATTAGGCTGGTATCGCTGTGCAAGTTTAAGGCCCTCGATGAGAGCTCTGTACTCCGCTACGTTGTTGGTTTCTACTCCAATGCGCTCGCCTCGTTCTTCCAGCGTAATCCCCCTGCTGGGATCTTCTAGAATACATCCAATAGCAGACTCGCCTGGGTTGCCCCTCGATCCGCCATCCGTAAAAAGATGCAAGGTTCCACCTATAGATTCCGGCATTCCCCGATCCTCCATAGTATTTTCCTCCTCCCTACTCAGTGCTTCTTCCAGCGTGTCTACCACAAACTGTTCTCTGTCCTGAAGAGACGGAAATAGTTCTCGCAGTCGGCGCTCTAGAGACAGGGGGAGACGCAACACAGGGAGAGGATACTCCTGATAGGGCAAGTGGTGTAGAGGACCTGGAGGGGAAGTTTCAAACAGTTAAAAATTAAGTTTCAAGGAAGATGTAAAATAATAATAAAAATTGAAACTTTCTTGTAGCTTGAAAGTTTAAAACTTGAAACTTCTCCTCAACTCCCCAGCAATATTCCCCGCCTTCAAAGGCCTCGTCAGCTGTTCCTTCAAGTAATATTCCCCAATCTGCCCCACTTTCCGAAGAGGTGCCGCTGTCATCTGATTCATCATTCCTCTCCGAGACGTCTCTATAAATTGCTCTTCGGGCAAAGAAAGATCGAACGCAGATTTCAGATCTTCTGTGGCTGGCAAAAATCCCAGCAGATGCAAAAGGCAGAGTGTGTACGAAAGAATCGCATGCGGATACCCTTCACTGCACACATCCAAAAATTGCAACGTTGCATCAAACACTTCCGGCAACGGCTCATCCTCCTGCGTGAGATGCAATAAAATTTCTATCCCCTGCGATGCCACGCTAAATGCCTCCAAGGTATGTGCTGCTCTTTCGCCTGTTGCCTCTGCTCCGGCAAGCATCCACCCTGCGCTCCCCTCCTTTAATTGCACTCGCACCTGCTGAAATGGCAAGAGAGATCCTCCCATTCGGCTCTTTAGCTTGCGCACAGCAGACGCTCTCGCTGCAAGCCTCCCTCGTTCACGCGTGAAGAGAATGCAATATCTATCCGCCTCCCCCACGTTATACACCCGCAACACAAGCGCCTCACATGTTTCTGCATACGGCATATGGTGCAAGAAATATAGATTGCATTTGAATAAATCCCAAGGACCAAATCCCAAATCCCAAGGACCAACAGATGATTGTTCTTTTTTTCACTTTTGTTTTTTGTCGTTCTTCTACGACAAAGATCCAAAAATCAGAATGACCCCATTGTTGGGATTTTCGTCCGTTGGGATTTACTCAAGTATTTCTTAACCGGCAATCGCTAAATCCAATCCTCGCGACTTCAATTGTGGCCGCATTCCCAAGTACGCCCCCAAAAAAGCAAGCACGGGAACCAAAAGTATTTCTACAACAATAAGTACGGGTGCTTGGAATAAAAGAAGTGAAGATGCTTCATCCCACAGCATGGCCAAGGGGCCCGTGAGGAAGGCGGGCACGAGCAACGGAAGAAGGGTGACCAGCGCTGTAATAATGAGAGTGCTCAGTACGAATGCAATGCACAGCAGCACTGCCGCCTCCACGGCAAACGGAATGAGCACCGAAAGTATGGGGGCTCCCACTAAACGTTCTATAAAAATTTCCTCATCACGGAGCAGTGATCTCCTGCGCACAAGTTCTATAAGAACAAAGAGCAGAACACAGATAGTAAGCACTATAAAGCCAGCTATCAGAATCCTTCCGGTGCGAGCAAGAGTGAGCATTTGGCGCACCTCCTGCTCCTGGGCAGTTGTATGGCTTAGAAAGGAAGGATCTACTGTTTTTTTCCATCTATCTGCACTTAAGAAATTTTTGAAGGCATCGTAGTCTCCCAATTCCTTCAGGCTTACTGCAATCGTATCAGGGAAAGGATTTTTCACTCCAAACTCCTCTAAAAAAGAAATAAGATCTGGGTTGGTTGCCTTCTCCTTTTCGTACGCTTGTTCCTTTGTGATGTATGTAGTTTCGCGAACGTACGGTACATCGCGTACTGCAACCAAGAATTCCTGAACATCCTGTGTGGTAGCCTGTTCTCTTACTTGTAACCGTAAATCAAGCCTCGATTGTAAAATACTCTGAAACCCCTGGGCTGTAAGCCACAGCAGAAGTAGCAATTGTGCAACCACTGCAATCCCTGAAAGAGTGAGAAGTGTGGGCACATATTCCCTCTCCCTCTGTAACGTCAAAAATCCCCGTACGATTCCGCGACGCATCAGCAAGCCCATGCCAGGAGAGAAAGACATGGACTCGAGTATAGCAGAGCTACTTCCTCTCCCCCAACCCCTCCTCCTGCGCCGATAGTTTCATCAGCCTCTCCACTGCCTCCATACACTCCTTCGCTCGTGGATTATCTGGCTCTAAATCCAGTGCGCGGCCAAAGAGTGCACGTGCTTTTGCAAAATTTTGTACCTGCAAATACGAAACTCCCAAATCACACAAAGTAAGTGCACTTTCGCTATCTAAATTAAGTGCACGTTCCAGCGTTACAATTCCCTGCGCCTTCTGGCCTGAATTAAAAAGCGCCCATCCAAGGCATCGCAAAATTTCTGCATTGTTGGATTTTAAAGAATTCGCTTTGCGCAAATGTGTAATTGCTTCGGACCACTGCTCTGTCCGCGAGCGCAAAAAGCCAAGAATGTAGTAGGCTGTGTAACTATCTGGGTCCAAAGCAGTTGCCTGATGAGCGGCAGTTTCTGCTCTCTCATACTCCCCAAGGCTTAGTTCGTTATCGGCAATTTCCTCCAGAGCCGATACATTTTCTGGATCTTCTAGCATCAGCTCCTCTAGGACAGCGAGAGCGTCACGATGCTTCCCCTCAAGCTTTAATTGCTCCGCTCTTTCTAACCGCTCCAGAGTATCCGGCGATGGTTCATCAGAATGCACCATATGTTATAAGTGTAAAGGAGAAGTACACGTTCGACCACTCACAAAAGGGATTTTTTGAGGGATTGAAGGGATGAAAGGGAACTAAGGGAATAAAGGGATAACGATCAAAAAGGTTTCTTGATCATAGCTTCCATCTCCCTTCTATCCCTTCACTCTCTTTAATCCTAAATATACAGGAAATACAGCACTGTCCTCAAAATAGCATACGAACCGAGCACAATAGCCATTCCTGTTACAGCGCTGCGCATCGTCTTTTTGCCCTTCTCCAGCAGCTCAGGCTTTCCGGCGGACGCTACAATAAACACGGCTCCTACAAGAAACAAAACAGTGGAAATTGTGACAATGCTCGCTGCTAAAAAAGTAAGTATATTTTGCATTGCTTGTACAAAACTGATGCGCACTCCGGTTGTGAGCTGTATAGACCGCTGCTGCAATGCAAAGGCGCGCACAGGGAGAAGTGCCACCTGAAGAGCCATAAGGTAGGACCATCGACGGAACATCGTACTATTATACAATAGATCGATCTTCCTTCAAAGTTGCCCTGGCGTGCAGTTTTTAGTTTTTAGGGTGTAGTTCTTAGTCCTTTTCACCTTTTATGAGCGTATTTCCCTATGTGAAGAATTGCAAACTAAAAACCTCTATTTTAAGCCAAAATCCTTGAGAAAATCCCTGCTGGTATCTACACTTTCACTCTCATGAGACCGGACGGTTTTCAGACACGTTCCTTAGGCAATAACGGTGATCAAAAACCCGTTTCCCTTCGGCGTATGTCGGCTTCTCCTCAGCGCCCATATAGGCGCCCTTCTAGCAAGCGCCCAGCCTGGATAAACGCTCCTCTGCAAGCGTGGCAATGGATACACGATGTACAACAAAGGCTTGGATGGAAAAAATTTCTGCTCAGGTGCACAGGTATTACGGTTCTTTTACTGTTTCTCTATTTCATATTCCTCATCCTCACTCTTCCTTCCGTAGAACAGACTATTAATCACGCGGCACAAAGTACTGTGATTACGGATCGTAATGGTATAGAGCTGTACCGCGTCCATGGCGAGCAAGATAGAACAAATGTGAAGGGGGACGATATTGCAAAAAGCATGAAGCAGGCAATGGTAGCTATTGAAGATGCTCGCTTCTACGAGCGCGGATGTATTGATATGCGTGCACTTGCGCGTGCCGTCTTCCTCCTTGGGCGCAGAGGCGGTGCATCTACGCTCACACGTCAGCTCGCGAGGAATGCGCTCAATCTGCAGCATGAAAATGTCGTGAATAGGAAACTAAAAGAACTCATTCTGGGATGCCAAATGGAATGGCAATTCAGTAAGGAAGAAATTTTGGATTTGTATTTGAATTGGGTGCCATTTGGAAATAACACCTATGGAATAGAACAGGCCTCACAGCGTTACTTTGGCAAAAATGCGAAAGACCTTACGCTCGCAGAATCTTCGGTACTTGCGGGATTGCCTCAGCTCCCCTCCTATTACAGTCCGTACGGGCGTCACGTACGTACGGCAGTATCCGAGGCAGCCAAGGAAAAGATTGTAAAAGGAAAGGTGACCAAGTCCTCACAGCTCGATGATGATGAAGTAACAATTGGACTTTTGGGAATCACCGTGGGAAGCGGCAGCACCTCTTTGTATGTGGGAGGTCGCACTGATCAAGTGCTCAAAAATATGCAAGATCAGGGCATGATTAAGGAAGAAGACCGGCAGCAAGCCCTGAAAGAATTACAAAAGATAACGTTCCAGCCTTCCCGAGAAGCACTGCGCTCTCCGCATTTCGTCCTCTGGACAAAGGATCAGGTGGAACGAACATTTGAAGGCACCGATGAAAAAGGGCTTCTCGAACAAGGAGGGCTCACCATCCAAACCACACTCGATTGGAACTTACAGAAAATAGCCGAAGCAACGGTGGCAAAATTCCGCGATACGGTTGCAAAAACATACAAAGCCAACAACATTGCGCTCATTGCCATGGATCCAAAAACAAAAGAAATTTTGGCCTACGTGGGCAATGCAGATTACGGTGATGACGAGCATGAAGGAAAAGTGGATATGGCTCTTGTGCCACGCGCCCCTGGTTCTAGTTTCAAGCCATTTATTTATGCCGGCGCATTCTTAAAAGGCTATAGCCCCGCCACCGTTATTCACGATGTGCACACTAAGTTTGGCTCGTACGAACCGCAAAACTACGAAGGAGGATTTTGGGGGCTTACCAATGCCCGTTCAGCACTTGCAGGCTCACGTAATATTCCGGCAATAAAAGCCTATTTCTTAGGAGGAGAAGAAACCACGCTCCTCCCTTTGGTGGAATCTATGGGCGTTCCAACCCCGCGCAAGCTGAAGCCCCAGGAGGGATATGGCCCTTCTATGGCCATTGGTACAGCTGAAACACCTCTCCTCGAAATGGTGCAAGGATATGCAACGTTAGCCGATGGTGGAAAATTCAAGCCCGCTATTAGCTTTCAAAAAATTACCGATGCACGTGGCACCATTTTGCCTCTGCCCACTCTTCTAGATCCTTCTTACGAAGGAGAGGAAGTCTTGGATCCGCGTATTGCCTACCAAATCACCTCCATTCTCAGCGATGTGGCTGCTCGGCCCGGCGAGTACTGGCAGAATATCCTTTCGGTTTCGGGTACCCAAGCTGCCGCTAAAACTGGTACAAGTAATAAGTGCTTAGAGCGTGATAGCAAACAGAATTGCACCAAACGACTGCCTGATAACGTGTGGACCATTGGTTATTCTCCCACCTTAGTCGTAGGCGTGTGGGTAGGGAATGCTACCAGCACACCTATGTCAGAAAAGGCGGATGGAATCACCGTTGCAGCTCCTATCTGGAAGGATTTTATGACGCAAGCAACGAAACAGATGAAGCCTGAAGTAACTACCTTCTCTATGCCTGAGGGAATGGTACAGGCGCAGGTTTCCTTACTCTCTGGCGAACTCCCAACTGAATGTACTCCGCTGGAAATGCGCCGCTCAGATGTGTTTTTACAAGAGGATATGCCCACAGAAGCTGATCCCGCGTGCGTCACAGTCGAAGTAGACAAGGTGACAGGGCTCCTTGCTTCTAATAGTTGCCCAGCAGATGCCAGAGAAACAAAGAGCTTTTATGTTCCCACTAGCCTCCTCGGAACCCGTTTCCCCGAGTGGCAACAAAGCGTTCTTGAATGGGCCAAAACAGCAGAAAAATTACCACTTCCCCTCGTACCTACGGAACAGTGCGATGTCAGTAAAACTCCGGGACGTCTGCAAAAACCCACAGTCACGCTTCTCTCCCCTTCTTCCGGGGGAAGGGCTGCCTACCCCTCATTCACTCCAAAATTTGAATACACGGTGGGCTCCTCAGTGCGCCAAGTGGATTTCACGATCGATGGAAAGCCCGCAGGCTCGTTTGAAGCAGCTCCTTTCAAAGGAGCAATACGCGTCCCGCGATCCATTACTACAGGCGGCTCTCATGTGCTGCAAATCACGCTTACAGATGAATTCTATAATACGGTTTCTGATCAGGTGAGCTTCAGCTTTGAAGGTGATACTGGCGGCCCTTCTGTGTCCCTCACCTCTCCTACAACAGGGACCACCATTACCATTCGCTCGCCTCTTACCATACGCGCAAGTGCATCGGATACCGAAGGAGGCGTGAAGTACGTGGAATTCTTTTTGGATGGCACGCTCCTCACACGTAAGCCAAGTGAACCCTACGAATTTACGTATTCCATCGATAAAACCGGCGAACATACCATCCGCGCAGTTGCCACAGATTTGGCAGGCAATACATCGGCGGATGAGGTGTCTGTGACAGTTCAATAATGTATCACTATCTCATTTCACCCATGTCGGGAATCTTAAAATTGTCTTTTTGAAGTTCATCAATAATTTCCAAAATAGTTGTAGCTCTTTCATCCTGTGCATGCAGAACCGATTCTAGCAACCAGCATATATCCATCACTACATTTTGAATGTTTGCTCTGCACTGTTCCACGCTAGTTTCTGCTTCATGTGTTGCACTTTCATCCCCCTCAGGCTCACGTTGAGTATATGCACGTATCGCATCTTGGTACGTTGAAAAGGCGTCTCTTAACTTTTGTGTTTCTTCTGCAATCACCTCGTCGGCAATATCTTCTGAGTCCTCTCTCATATCAGGATTTCCTGACCGCAACGCACTCGGATGGATAGGAATACAATGAAGGCTCACAATCTTCCCATCCTGAAGATCGAAGGGCTTATGACGGAATACAGGATTGGGGTCCAAGCCATCTTCACCGTTTTGTTCAGGGCGGGAATGACGGGTATTCATACGAAAGGAAGGAAGATGACATCAGTACACTCTCTTTTGTGGTACTATCCATTTTTTTGCGACGAAGCATGAAAAATTCGTGTAATTCTAGCGAAAAAATCGGCATTCGTATGCCTTTCTATCGCGCGCGTACAGCCTACACTTCATAGTGTTTCAGAAGGAATGCTGTGAAGAAGCAGAGGATTCTTTATTCCTACAGGCCTCGCGCAGAGCATGTACATCACTCAGAAAAGGAAGTGATACCAATTTGTCATCCAGATATGTTTTGTCTTTTGAGTAGCGCACCACAAGCAATTCCGCACGATCCCGGTACTTCCGTTGTACAGCGCGTTTTTCCAGCCACCTAAATTTTGAATGCTTCTCTCCCGTGCGAGAACCTGTGGTGCAATCAATGAACAAGAAATACACTGCATTCCTGAAGGTTTCCACAATCATCTGTTCGTATTCTGCCATTTCAAAACCGTTGCAGAAAATCCTGCAGCCCGTTGAATCTATTTTGCACACATACGGAGAGTGCAAATGTTGCTGCAGAGCGTTCTGAGCGTATGTTCGAAACTCACCTTCTACTAATACTGGCGAAAAGATTTTGGATAACTTTTCACAGTGAAATTTGTCACATACTTGTTTCACAAGTGAATCGAGAAGCATCTCACCACACACTCCCGCAGCATGCTCCATGGTGCTCCGCACCCTGCGCTGTGTCTCATCTACAATAGTGTGTACTATTGGCTTATTGGAACATTCTATAAGCATTTGTCCGATTTTTTTTGGGACAATACGAGGAGCGCCGTCTGGGGCCGTATCCTTAATCAGTTGATAAATTTCGGGTGCCATTGTGCGCACGCACACACATGCTTCTTCTATAGAAACATACCTTGTGGGGAAAGCATTACGTACCTGCTCTGCCACAGCAGCCAAGCAGTGGGCGGGTGCTTGTATATTCACCGAATCGAATTTCTCGATTCTTTGTAATCCCCCTTGCGCTTTTAACCAGCCCAGAACGTCGTCGGCATCCTCACAACCGGGTGTTTCGATGATTTCGCTATTCATAAAACGCATTCGTATGCACCTCACTCACATCATCATCCTCTTCAATGACACTGATAAATGCATTCACCTTTTCGGCGGTTGCAGGGTCTACTGGCACTTTTTGTTTCGGAATATAGGAAAGTCCTGCCGATACAATTTCGAATCCATTCTGCTTCAAAAAATCCCGAATTTTATTCCATTCAGTCAGTGCGGTAACTACACGGATAACGCCATCTTCTTCAGAAATATCCTCCGCCCCAAAATCAATCAGTTCCAGCTCCAATTCTTCCAATGTAACCCGAGCCTGAGCCCCATCCCGAGCCCCAACAACAAGTCCTTTCCGCTCAAACATCCACGAAACGGATCCACCATCCGCCAGCCGTCCTCCATGCTTTGTAATAATACCCCGCACATTCGCAAATGTACGGTTTCGGTTATCGGTAAGGCACTCCACCACAAAAGCCGTGCCGCCTGGACCATATGCTTCGTACGTAACCTCCTGCATCGCTTCGCCTTTGAGTGCGCCAGAACCCTTTTTAATCGCTCGCTCAATATTCACATTCGGCACATTATCTTCCTTGGCATTATCAATCGCCGTACGCAGTGCTGCGTTCGAAACCGGATCATCCCCTCCCGCCCGCGCTGCAATTTCAATTAAGCGCGCATGCCGCGTAAACACCTTCCCACGCTTGGCATCCTGCGCAGTTTTTTTTACCCTGATATTTGCCCATTTGGAATGTCCGGACATAAGAAAGGTTGTAGGTTTTAGGGATTAGGTTGTAGAAAAAATAAGGGGATACTCATAAACAAGTGGCGCTTCACTCATAGCCTACAACCTACCACCTAACCCCTACAACCTACTTGCGGTATGCAAGCATCGCCATAAACCGTGCGCGCTCTACGGCTGTCTTCAACATTTTCTGATGCTTAAGGCACACTCCTGTGTAGTACCGCGCGCGGATGTTTCCGAAGTAATCGATGAACTCCTTCATTGTGGGATAATCCTTGTAATCGATGTACTTAGCACCTTTCTCGCAGAAGGGACACTTCTTAAGGCGTGGATCGCTGCGCCGTTGCTGTTGCTGCTTTTGGTTAGCCATAGGGAGTTTACAAATCGACCTGGTCGTCGGAAATAAGCTTCTCCAGTTTTTCCGTGAGCACTTCTTCACTCAATGCTTCCGCAGGCTTCGCATCATCTTTTTTGCGCTGTGCCTGTCGCTTCGCTTTCTTGGCTACCTGATCCTGCAGCTTTTCTTCTCGCTCGCGTGCTTTCTTTTCGCCTACATTCTCTCTGTCTTTTAGCCACTGCTCGTACGCCTCACTGTATTTCACTACTTGGTAATTCTTTGGTGGCTTGATCACGATGTAGCGCAGCACGTTCTTCATGATTCGTAGCTGTGTCTCCACTTCCTTCAATTTCAGAGGATCCATTTCGTAGTAATACACCACAAAGCTCCCTTCCGTTGCCCCCTTTACTGGGTAGGCCAAACCGCGGCGCCCCCATTTATCTTTTAAAATCATCTGAGCTCCCGCCTCGGCAAAAAGCGCTTCAATTTCCTTCAATAAATCCGATTCTTCCTTTTGGTTGAGCGGATATGGGTATAGCACACAGCATTCGTAGATGCGGGTGTCCTCTGATGTAGCAGTAAGAGCAGGCATGTAACTTGTGGGTAGAACCCAGCCTCATAAGAGAGGTTGGGAAGCACAATGGACGCATACCCTAGCTGCTTCTTTGGGAGGGAGTCAATAGTTCTTTTCTTTTGGGCTATGGATTCTATGTATATATAAGGGGATTGATAATTTTTGGTAAAAATTACCGAAGAAACAAATACCAGAAAAGTACCAATGATCACTCTCCAAAAAAAATAATGACATACACCGAAGCATGTCACCATCACTTGCCCCTTCGACCCGGC
>CAZJPS010000032.1:0-12918 GCA_964548055.1 uncultured Candidatus Peribacteria bacterium | reverse complement strand
CGAATCGTCACCGTATCTTTCTCTCCCTGTGCGGTATCTTCCCCAATCGTTCCAAAGTCCACCGTAATGCACTTAGGCGTACCAATTTCATCCTGGCGGCGATAGCGCTTTCCAATGGATCCTGTGATGTCGAAATCGACGATTAAATCGGTTTCTTGAATAATTCTTTTGTACAGTTCTTGTGCCTTAGCAATGAGGTGTTCTTTCTTGCTGAGTGGAAGAATTGCGACATCGATCGGGGCTACATTTTTATTGAATTTCATTACAACACGCGTGTCGTCATTCTCCAATTTTTCTTCGGTGTACGCATCTAGCATGATGGCGAGTGCAATACGATCAGATCCAAACGAAGGTTCCATCACATGCGGAGTAATTTTGCGTTTTGGATCATCGGGATCGGTGTACTTTAAATCCTGCTTACTGAATTTTTCGTGCTGTTGTAAATCGTAATCGGTACGGTAGGCAGCAGCAGCGCACAGTTCTCCCCAGCCCCATGGGAATTTATATTCTACGTCCGTGGTTCCTTTGGAGTAGTGCGACAGCTCATCTTTTTCGTGGTCACGGAATCTCAGATTTTCAGGAGAAATTCCAAGTGTTTCTGTAAGGAATGCCCAGCTAGCTTTTTTCCATTCTGCAAACACATCTTCCCACTTCTGGCGCTCTGGATCGAAGAAGTATTCAATTTCCATCTGCTCGAATTCGCGTGTGCGGAATGTAAAGTTTCCAGGAGTGATTTCGTTGCGGAATGCTTTGCCTACTTGAGCCACTCCGAATGGCAAACGCATGCGCATGGTATCCACGATGTTCTTAAAGTTCACGAAAATTCCTTGTGCAGTTTCTGGCCGTAGATATACAAGTGCTGCTTCTTCCTCCACCACACCCTGGTGCGTTTTGAACATCAAATTAAATCTTTTGGCTTCTGTCCAATTTACAGTTTCGCAGTTGGGGCACGGAATTTTTTCGGCCATCAGCATCGGCTGTACTTGTTCTAGTTTTAAAACCGCAACTGCTTCCACTCCCAATTTTTCTTCCAGTAATTTATCACCTCTAAAACGCTGATGACATTTTTTGCAGTCCACGAGTGGATCTGTAAAAGAGCTGACATGTCCGCTGGCTTCCCACACGCGCGGGTTCATGAGAATGGAGGCATCTAATCCCACCATATCTGTTCTGCGATGCACGAATGTTTTCCACCAGTGTCGCTTTAATCTATTTTTCAGTTCTACGCCCAGTGGCCCGTAATCCCATGTATTGGCGAGGCCTCCATAAATCTCCGATCCCGGAAACACGAAACCTCGGCGTTTACAGAGGGAGACGAGTTGGTCTAGAGAAGTGGCTGGCATACGAGGTGGTAGGTTTTAGGTGGGGTAGAAAAGGGCTTAGAAAATCGCGTGTATAAGCCTACAACCTATAACCTACAACCTACAACCTATTATAAACAACCTCCTCATGCTGTACTAAATATCAATAATCTGATATAATATCTTGATGTCCGTCTTGTTCCAGCCCGGCCTTAGTATGCTTCTTATAGGGGCTGCTGCAGTTGTGTGTTTACATTTTCTTTCACGGAGCACGCAGCAAATGAGCCATTATGTATTTGGTTTTTTGCTCGGAACAGTATTAGCGGTGGGTGTTCTGAAAGTAGTAGGCATACTTGTTCATCCATCAGTGGATCAGAACGGCTTTTTGGTTGCGTTTGGAATTATGCTTCTCATTTTTATTTGGAGATTGCTTTTTGGCAGGTGGGATATGCGTACCAAAGCGACGGTTCTTGGAACATTTTTAGGTTGGGTTGTTCTGCAAGTTCTTTTGCAGGAATCTGGTGCAGAGAGGCTTGCACATTTCATTGCGATAGCTGTTGCCATCATTCCAGCTGTTATTTGGATTGCTGTATTTCTTCCGTATCATCGTGAGCGATTAAGTGTTGTGCTGAGCATGTTTTTTGCCGGCATGCTTTCTACCATTCCCATCCTTTTTTACGATGCGCTTGTAAAGCGGGGTATGACTCTCAATTTTTTACTTTTTCGCATCGAGCTTCAAAGTTTTAGTGGGAGTGCTCGTATGTTGGTAGGGGATTTGTGGCCAACCCTTTCATCTGTCACAGCAACTGGTGTATCGGTATTCGTATCATTTCTTGTGGTCGGGTTTATAGAAGAAGGAAGTAAAATGTGGGTGCTTCGCAGGGCAGGTAATCAGTACACCACAAGTATTGATGATTTTATGCAGATGGCTGTGTTAGTAGCCATTGGCTTTGCATTTGCGGAGAATATTGTCCCTACGGGGTACTTTGTCACTTTTGTGAAAGAGTATCTTTTGAAGGATGGTCATCGTGATTGGATGGCGTTTGTTGGGAATGTGGCAGGTAGATCTGTTCTAACGAGCATGGTGCATATCGTATCCACCGGTATCTTCGGTTACTTTATGGGTCTTGCTACCTTTGCAGCACCACATCTACGAGAAATGCATGCGAGAGGATATAAGTATCGTGTTCTTGGAGAATTACATCGCATCTTTGGTATGCGGGAACAGGCGATTTTCCAGAGGCAAATGTTGATTGTGGGATTCAGTGCTGCAATCTTCTTACATGCACTCAGTAATTTTATTGTTACGATTCCTGAAATCTTGCCTAATAATCCTCGCACAGTGGGTGACGTAATGGGTGCCGATCCTGGTTCACCTTTGCATTTTTTCTCGCTGTTATTGGTTCCAACACTCGTATATGTCGTGGGTGGATTTGTATTACTTACCACTCTGTTTACACGGAAGGAGAACATGAAAGTACGTGGCAGAATTATTCCTGCTGACATGTTTGTGTCTGGCGAAAGGGGCATGTAATATTTTGTCTCAGGTTCCCCCTTCGATCATCATGAAAGAAACAGTGTTTTTTCGTAACGCCTCTGTTACTCGTATTTCGGCTTTGTGTGTAAGTATTTGCATTGGTATGACTGTTGCAGCTCCTTCGTTTGCAGCCACTCCTGCAAAAGAAATGTTGCCAATTTCAGATGCCGTGCTTGTCACACGGGGAGAATTTTTGAGGGCTGCACTTACCATTCTTGATATTACATTGCCAAAAGGGAAAAAAGATCTTCCTTATACGTCAGTTCCCTCTTCCATGCTTCCGTATGTGCAAGCTGCGTATGACAAGAATGCTCTCAGTATTTTTGGAAATGAAATACAGCTCGAAAAAAATATTACAAGAGGGGAGGCAGTATCTGTTTTGGTAAAGCTGATGGATGTGAGCCCAACGAATGAAAAAACCAAGAAATTTGCAGATGTTTTTGGGAAAGATGCAGAGCAGGCTGCTGCAATTGCGATTCAAAAAGGATGGGTGAGATCGCAAAGTTCACGGGCGTTTGGTTGGAAGCGAATGCTTACAGGCAAAGATGCAGTGCTTCTTTTGCAAAGAGTGGTGAATCCTGCTTCTACATCATCCAAGACTATAAGAATTACAATACCTGCGAATCTTCGTGCGAAGGCTGTTGGTCCTGTACCTAAAGAAGATGTGATGAGAACTGTGTGGGATTTGTTAAAGAATGAATATTTGTATATTGAAAAATTGGACGAAACGACTGCGGGGAATAGGGCTGTAGACGCGCTTGTAAAGAGTTTGGATGATCCCTACACCATTTATATGCCTCCTGTGAAAGCGCAGAGTTTTCAGGATCAATTGAATGGTGAAATAGAAGGCATTGGAGCAACAGTGGAATTGATCGATGGGTATGTGATGGTGGTTAGTCCGATTAAGGGTTCTCCCGCAGAAAAAGCAGGACTCATGCCGAAAGATCTGATTTTGACAGTTGATGGTGTGAGCCTGACAGGCCTGAGCTTGGACGATGCTGTATTAAAAATTCGAGGCCCGAAGGGATCGAGTGTCAAATTGCATATTCGCAGAGAAGGGGTGGAATTGGATGTGACAGTGGTGCGCGATAAGGTGGTTCTTCCTGAAGTGGAAATAAATATACAAGATAACGTTGCTATTGTGAAAATCCATCAATTTGGAAAGGCAACTGACACTCAGCTTCGTCCAAAATTAGAAGAGACCGCGAAGCAGAATGCATTGAGGGGAGTGATAATAGATTTGCGAAATAATCCTGGTGGGTATTTACATGCTGCGGAAGAAGTTGTGAGTAATTTCCTTCCAAAAGGGACAATATTTGCAAGCATTGCCGCTCGCGATGGCACAACACAGGAAATAACACACGAAGAGCCCACCGTACATCCTTCGGTAAAGGTGGTAGTACTGGTAAATAATGGATCTGCGAGTGCTTCTGAAATTGTTGCGGGGGCCTTACAGGATACTAAGAGAGCAACTATTATAGGTGAGAAAACGTACGGCAAGGGTACTGTGCAACAAATAATTCAATTTACAGATGGTTCTAGTTTGAAGATGACGATTGCAGAATGGATGACACCCAACGGTCGCAAGATAAATAAGCTGGGAGTTGAGCCTGATGAAGTAATTGCTACCGTACCAGGGGATCGGGATGAGCCAATGTTGAGGGCAATGAATCTTTTGCGTTAGCGATAGCGACAAGTGGTGAGCGGTTAGCTACAGTGTACTAACCGCTTATCCCTAATTTATGCATTCATGCCTATGAACCTTTTCAGCACTGCTATCAGCTTCATTCTGCATATTGATGACCATCTTCAGTTGCTGATTGGTGAATATGGCTTTCTTACGTACGCCATTCTATTTGCCATAGTGTTCATTGAAACAGGCGTTGTTATTATGCCGTTTCTGCCAGGCGATTCGCTATTATTTGCGGCAGGTGCGTTTGCAGCAAGGGGCTCTTTCAATGTTGTTCTCCTTTTTATTGTTCTTTCAGCTGCTGCAATACTTGGAGACACCGTCAATTATGCTCTTGGGAGAAGAGTAGGCCCTGCTGTGTTTCGCGAGAATTCCAGATTTTTACATAAGGATCATTTATTGAGGGCGGAAGCCTTTTACGAGAAGCATGGTAAAAAAACCATCATTCTCGCTCGCTTTATTCCAATTATTCGTACACTTGCGCCATTTGTCGCGGGCGTTGGTAAAATGGAATATGGAACATTCATTTCATACAACATTATTGGTGGTTTTGTATGGGTGGCGTTATTCACGTTTGGTGGGTTCTTTTTTGGAAATATTCCGTTTGTTGCACGGCATTTCGAAATTGTGATTTTGGCAATTATTGCCCTGTCTTTGCTTCCTCCTGTTTTAGAGTGGGTGAAACATGCATTTGCATCGGGTGCAGAAGTATCAAAAAAATAAGGGAAAGACACTTCATTGTTACGTTTTAGTACTTTCCTGAAGCTTGTTTTGTGGTTGGAAACTTTTTCAAACACTCCTTTTGCAAGAAATCCCAATTGTCTCTCTTAGACCCTTGTCTCTCAGCTCCCCTTATCCTAGGATGGCACAACTTTTCCGCTACTTTCTATGTCTGGTACAGGAACTATATCGCAAGTCATTGGAGCCGTGGTGGACTGCCACTTCGATTCCACGAAGCAATTACCGGGTCTTTTTTCTGCTTTGAAAGTAAAGATCGGCAAGGATGAACTTACTCTTGAGGTACAGCAGCACTTAGATGGCAATATGGTTCGTACGGTGGCGATGGGATCCACAGATGGTCTTTCTAGGGGGACAGAAGTCACAGATACCGGTGCACCTATTCAAGTTCCAGTAGGCCCTGAAACTCTTGGCCGCATGTTTAATGTGCTTGGAGAGCCGATTGATGGACTCCCCAATATCAAGGCAAAGAAAACGTATTCAATTCATCGCCCTGCTCCAACATTTGATGAGCAATCCACATCAACGGAAGTTCTGGAAACGGGCATTAAAGTGATTGATCTTATTTGTCCAATTTTGAAAGGAGGAAAAGTGGGACTATTCGGTGGAGCAGGAGTGGGCAAGACGGTTGTGGTGAAAGAGCTTATTCGTTCTGTAGCTGCGGAACATGGAGGATATTCTGTATTCGCCGGAGTAGGGGAGCGCAGCCGTGAAGGAAACGACCTGTATTACGAAATGAAGGAATCAGGAGTTCTTGATAAAACATCCCTTGTGTTCGGGCAGATGAACGAGCCACCAGGACCACGTTTGCGTGTGGCGCTGAGCGGGCTTTCTATTGCAGAGTATTTCCGTGACGAAGAACAGCGCGATGTGCTTCTGTTCATCGATAATATCTTCCGCTTTACGCAGGCTGGTTCAGAGCTTTCTGCTCTTCTTGGCCGTATTCCTTCTGCAGTGGGATACCAGCCAACACTTGCGCAAGAAATGGGACAAGTACAGGAACGCATTACCTCAACAAAGAAGGGATCCATCACATCCGTCCAAGCCGTGTTCGTGCCTGCGGATGACTTTACTGATCCCGCGCCTGCAACGACGTTCGGTCACCTGGATTCTACCATTGTGCTCACGCGTGCTTTGTCCGAATTAGGAATCTATCCAGCTGTGGATCCATTGGAATCTGCATCCACTATTCTTTCACCAGCGGTGGTAGGGCAAGAACACTACGATACCGCTCGCGCTGTACAAAAAGTGTTGCAACGCTACAAAGAACTCCAAGATATCATCGCTATTCTTGGTATGGAGGAACTTTCCGAAGAGGACAAAGTGACTGTGCAGCGCGCTCGCAAAATTCAGAGGTTCCTCAGCCAACCATTCTTCGTTGCTGAAACTTTTACAGGTGTACCAGGAAAATTCGTTCGCCGTGCCGACACCGTCCGCGCCTTCAAAGCAATTTTGGATGGCGAAATGGATAGTTATCCCGAGCAAGCTTTCTATATGAAAGGTGGCATTGATGAAGTAAAAGCTTAAATTCATCTTCTGTTCACGTCCTAACCATGATGCACGTCGAAATTATTACACCAGAGGAGACTGTGTATGAGGGCACTGCAGACGCTATAACACTGCCAACAGCAGATGGAGAAATTACGGTTCTGCCGCATCATATCCCTCTCATCACCACGCTCATGCCTGGTGTTGCGATTGTGCGGAAAGAAGGGAAAGAGGAGCTATTTGCAGTATCGGGAGGAGTTATAGAAATAGATGGCACATCAGTCCGTGTACTTGCCGAAATTGCAGATCGGGCAGAAAGTTTGCAGGAAGATTTGATCGAAAAAGCCCGTCAGACAGCAGAAAAGTTGGTATCCGAACGCAGGGCTGATAGTGAAGGATTTGCGGAGGCCACTGCTATTTTGGATCGTGAATTGGCTCGTCTTAAAACTGTACGTAAGCATCGCTCACGCAGACGAGCATGAAAGATTTCCCTTTTACTCTTTAGTTTTAAAAATTTGAAACTTTCTTGGAACTTGTAGCTTGCGTCTTGAAGTTCTCCTATGGATCCATCTCAAAAATCCACTCCTGGCCCAACTCCTATTGCTGCATTTGGCATTGTGGGAGAGCTTGGATATATCATTGCAGTGCCTGCACTGTTGTTTGGGTTTGGCGGTGCGTATATCGATAAATATTTTGGAACTGTTCCACTCTTCATGATGCTGGGGTTTCTTCTGGCATTGGCAGTATCGGCACTCGGCGTACGAAACATGATTAAAAGGCTTTTGCCTCCGGAAACGAAACAATTTCAAGGTTCCACTTCCACGTCTAAGTGATCTTTTAGAGTATTGACATTTAGCTCTGCTTTCCTCACGCTTTCTCCACTATGGCTGCCATTCATGCACCCACACTTGCTTCCGAAACTATCGCTCACATCGGGAGTTTTGAAGTTCGCAATACATTGCTGATGGCGTGGCTTGCGATGGCAGTACTTATTCTGATTGGAATGGCTCTTAAATCAACGCGCTACAAACTTATTCCTGGGCGTTTTCAGATGGCTGGGGAACTGGTGATTGGTGGTCTGTTTGATTTCTTCGATTCCATTTTGGGAAACACCAAGCGTACGAGGCTAGTTTTCCCCCTGGTGGCTACCATGTTTCTTTTCATCCTCGTAGCTAACTGGATGGGGATTTTGCCGGGTGTTGGCAGTATTACTGTGATGGGTATGCATGAAGGCGAAGAAATGGCGATGCCACTTTTCCGTTCTATGAATGCAGATGTAAATATGACACTTGTATTCGCTGTTGTTGCAATCATTGTTGCTCAAGTACTTGGCATTGCTGCTCTTGGTATCGTTCCTCATCTGGGAAAGTACTTTATTGCACCCTGGAAGAAGCCTTACGGTATAGCAACTTTTGTTGGTCTCTTGGAATTTATTGGTGAATTTACTCGTATTATTTCATTCAGCTTCCGTCTGTTTGGAAACATTTTTGCTGGTGAAGTGCTGTTAATGGTTATTTCTGCACTTGTACCTTACATCATTCCTATTCCATTCTTTGGAATGGAACTCTTTGTTGGGTTTATTCAAGCACTTGTCTTCGCTATGTTAACGCTTGTATTCATTTCTATGGCTACCACTCCGCATGGTGACCATTAATTTCCTTTTCTTTGGCAGAGTACGTGTTTAGAGCCTTGATTCTCTCCTCGCATCTCCGTACACTCCGCCGCACTTTTCTCCCCTTATATCCTTATGGAAGCTCCTGTTCTCACAGACGCAGTCGCGCAAGCAGTTCCTCTCTTGGATAAGAACTTTGCCATGGCCTTTGCTATGGGTATGGGCGCCCTTGGCCCAGGAATTGGTATTGGTTTAGCAGCTGCAAAAGCATTAGAGGCTATTGGACGCAATCCAGATGCTGCAGGAAAAATCCAAACTCCTATGATTCTTATGGCCGCCTTCGCAGAAGCGATCGCGATCTACTGTCTCGTTGTGGCTTTGATCATTAAATTCGTTTAAGAGAGCGATAAGCGCTGAGCGGCTAGCGGTTAGCTAGCTTACCGCTCATCGCTAACCGCTAACCGCTTATCCAATTTAAGATAAGCGTTGCACAGTTCACTTCTTCTATCTTCTATGGAACTTCTCGCAAAGCTCGGCATCGATTGGACATTACTCGTTGCTCAGCTCATCAACTTCACCATTTTGATGGTTCTGCTTACGTATTTTGTGTATAAGCCTATTTTGCGATTACTTGATGACAGACGAGAGCGTGTTCGCAAATCGATGGAGGACGCAAAAAAGATAGAGAACCAAAAGAGAGAAATTGATCAGTTTAGAGTGGAACAGCTCAGGAAAGTTGATGAGGAGTGCGGAAAGTTCTTAGAAACAGCTAAAACTCAGGCTGAGGCAGTCAAGAAAGAAATTCTTGCTGGCGCTGAAAAAGAAGCAGCCCAGGTTCTCAGTAAGGCTCGTGAGCAGGTGGGTGAAGAGCGTGAAAGGCTCCTTCAGGAAACCCAAGAGACACTCGCTTCCGTGATTGTTCGGATGACTGAAAAGATTTTGGAAAAAGAGTTTACGGGTGCTGATCAGCAGCGCCTGCTTACCCAGGTGAAGAAGCAACTTCCTACCATGATCCAAAAATGAAAGCAGACGTGTCCGAGATTATGCGTGCGCTCTTAGAACTCAGTTCTGAGCATCCAGACAGTACTCAGTTTCTGCGTGAGGTGCGTGATGCACTCACGAAGCACGTGGGTACTGAAGAATCTGTGATGCACGTAACCATAGCGACTCCAGATGGTAATGCAGGTGAACTTATACAAACGGTTGCAGACTTTATGAAACAGAAGTTCAACAAAGAAGTGTCGATTGTAGAAAGCAAAGATCCGTCGTTGATTGGAGGAGCAGTTGTTACGTTTGGCGATGAACAGATTGATATGAGTGTACGCAGTGCGCTCAATCAAGCGGCACATTCCCTTACGCAGGGCCGCACGGTTTGATTTCCCATTCTTTTTTATGAATCTCAGCAAAGAACTCACAGGGCTTCTGGAGCAAAAAATTACTTCTTACCGTAAAGAAGCAAAACAAGAACACGTGGGCACTGTAGTTGAAATTGGTGACGGTATTGCCAAGATCGATGGACTTTCCAATATTGGATCGGCCGAAATGATCGATTTTGGTAATGGCGTTTATGGCACCGCTCTGAACCTTAATAAAGATCTTGTAGGTGCAATTATTTTGGGTGACTACAGCAAGATTAGGAAAGGAGATACAGTGCGTGCTACAGGTCAAATTTTGTCTGTTCCAGTGGGCGAACAGTTAATTGGGCGTGTGGTGAGCGCACTTGGTGAACCAAAAGATGGAGGCCCTGCAATTTCTCAAAAAAAGCTTTACCCAGTTGAAAAAATTGCACCAGGTGTTATTCAGCGCAAGTCTGTAACAATGCCGTTACAAACAGGAATTAAAGCCATCGATGCGATGATTCCTATTGGTCGTGGTCAGCGTGAGCTCATCATTGGTGATCGTCAAACGGGTAAAACGGCAGTTGTTATTGATGCAATTCTGAATCAGAAATCAACTCAGAAATCTGATCGTCCGGTTATTTGTGTGTATGTAGCAATTGGTCAAAAGGAATCCAAAGTGTCTAAGATTGTGACTGAGCTGCAGAAGCGTGGAGCAATGGATTACACGATAGTGGTGAGTGCTGGGGCATCTGAATCCGCCGCACTTTCTTACATTGCACCGTTCGCAGGATGTGCGATGGCTGAATATTTCTTGGATCAAGGCAAGGACGTTCTTTGTGTGTACGATGATCTCAGCAAGCATGCCTGGGCGTACCGCCAGATTTCTCTATTGCTCCGCCGCCCGCCAGGACGCGAAGCTTACCCAGGAGATGTGTTCTATCTCCACTCTCGCTTACTCGAGCGAGCCGTGTGTTTAGATGAAAAGTTTGGTGGTGGTTCTATCACGGCACTCCCTATTATTGAAACTCAAGCAGGAGATGTATCTGCATACGTTCCAACAAATGTGATCTCCATTACGGATGGACAAATTTTCTTAGAGTCAGATCTGTTCTATAAGGGCATACGCCCAGCTGTGAATGCTGGTATCTCCGTATCTCGTGTTGGTTCCGCTGCTCAGGTGAAGTCTATGAAGAAAGTGGCGGGAAAGCTACGTCTCGATTTAGCTCAGTACAGAGAAATGGCAGCCTTTGCACAGTTTGGTTCCGATCTGGATGCTGCAACCAAAAAGCAGATTGATCGAGGTGCACGTCTGACAGAAATCTTAAAGCAAGATCAGTACTCACCCCAGGAAACATCAGCCCAGGTGGCGATTTTATACGCAGCTGTGAATGGATATTTGGATGATATTCCAGTCGATCAGGTCCGTTCGTTTGAAAAGGAATTTTTAGATCTTTTGAGAACGCAGCACTTTGACGTTCTCACGGTTCTGGAAAAAGAAATTACGAAGGAAGTAGAAGAAACGATGAAGCGTCTTATTACAGCTTTGAAAGAGAGGAAGGGATACAGTGCAGGGGCTAGCGATAAGCGGTAAGCGATGAGCTTCTGTTTTTATCAATCGACTCGTAAATTATGGCCAACAACCTCCGCGATCTTCGGCGCAAAATGAAAGCGATCAAATCAACGCGCCAGGTTACGAAAGCCATGGAACTGGTCTCGGCTTCTAAAATGAGAAAGGCGGTACAAAATGCGCAGATACTGCGTCGTTATGCGCTCACCGCTTGGACAATTCTTCGCAGAGTTGCGCACGTACAGAGGGGATCGCATCCGTTTTTGATGAATCGGCCCCTTAAGAGAATTCTGTGTATTCTTATCACGTCTGATCGAGGTCTTTGTGGAAGCCTGAATACCCATATTTTGCGCACTGCTTCGCAGTATGTTCAGAGTGTAAGTTCTCTTGGGTCAGATGTTCAGACAGATTTTATTGCCGTAGGGAAAAAGGGTCATCAGTTTTTAGGACGTAGTGGCGCCTCTGTTATTGCCGCTTTTCCTGCATATTCCAATCGTCCATCTTTTCGTGATGTGCTTCCCGTGAGCAAGATGGTCATTGACGCGTTTATAGAAGGTAAGTATGACCGAGTTGTGTTGGTGTACAGTGATTTTATCTCTGCCCTCATTCAAGAGCCCGTTGTAAAAGTGCTTTTACCTTTCTCTGAGAGTGAGCTTCAATCGATGGTACAAAGTATGCTTCCAAGCCGTCGAATGAATAAAGAAGAGCAGATTGCATTAGATGCTCCTCTTCCAAAAACAGAGTATCTATTTGAGCCTTCTCCTGCAGAGGTTTTGAATCGTATCCTTCCACAGCTCACCGAACTTCAGATCTACCAAGCCATCCTAGAAAACGCAGCCTCCGAACACTCCGCACGCATGGTGGCCATGCGCAATGCATCGGATAATGCTTCGGATATTATTCAGGATCTTACTTTGACGTATAACCAGACGCGTCAGTCGATTATTACGGCGGAGTTGGCGGAGTTGTCCGCAAGCAAGGCGGCGTTGGATTGAGACTCTCATCCCAGCCCCTCTACCCGTTGCGAGTGAAGGGACAATATCTTCATAGTTTCTTGCAGAACTGAGTGATATAATTTGAACATGACTTGGATAACACGTCCCTACATTGGAAAATCATTTAAATATTTAGCTGAGCAAGCATTCGAGCGACAGAAGAGTGGGGAAATTGTCTTTTTCCCGATGGGAAGATTTGGGAAAGGAAGAATTGTTCCCGATTTAAAAACTAAAAACAGAACTGTTGATTATCTCACAGGAATTATCGGAGCGGCTATTATCACTGGAGTGGTATTCTTAGTGGTACAAATGTATTTAATATTTTTTGTTGGACTTCTCCTTTTTCTTCTCTGGTATTATTGGTGGATTCAGGCACTAATCAAAAACTGGGTGGTTTTTACAAAGAAAAAATCATCATAGATCTTAGGAGCGGCCGTTCGGGCCGCGGACCATTTTGTGATATGACGTCATTCCACAGGGCCCGCGCTCCAAACGAGCGCTCTGAGGGGTGATGTTTCTCGGATTCCTCGGTTCCATCGGTTTCTTTTTTATTGTATACATTTTTTGTACACAATTTTTGCCTCACCTTCATTCTAAACCTATAGTTCCTGTGTGAAGAAATTTATCATCGCCATCATCCTGCTGCTGGG
>CAZJPS010000031.1:0-13065 GCA_964548055.1 uncultured Candidatus Peribacteria bacterium | reverse complement strand
CCTTCCAGTGTTGCCCATCGAGCATGATCTTTACGAAATGCTTTAAGGTTCCGCAAGAGTGGAGTGGACGAGTGTTCTTGATCTCGCGGTGAATCAAATACCTGTCCAAGAATGTAGTCCATACCCTGATGGAATGCCTGTTGTGTTTCATTCTCATGGACAAGTTTTTCAGTGGCTGGTCCATACTGCTGGTCAAGATTTAGAGATAGACGTACGGGCAATCCATCCTTAACGGCAGTGAGCGAGTGACCTAGAGTGATGACATTGGATGTGTTCATATTGATTCGTTTTTGGGCGAGCGGTTTGATCGGCTGCCTGGGGTCGAGTGTCCATAACAATGTTATATCTTTGCGACTGGTTGTTGCTTTATATTCTGCTTTCTCCGGTCCATGAATTGTTCCTTCTAATTCAATACCCCGCAACCGTTGCAAAAAACTACGCTGTACGCGTTCGTATTCTTGAAGAAATGCTGGTGTCCATTGAATCTCTTGATCATCGGTTACTCCCGTACCAATGTCGGCAAGTATCCTTGCCCATCGACTTTTCTTTTCATCAAGAGCTTTCCAGAATGCGATTGTTCTCACAGGCGGAATACTGGCTTTTTCCACATGCACATCTATTGAGACTCTCTCCCCTAAATTAGTAACAGATTCAGACATGTGTTCATTTAAGAACAATAATTATATTTAGTCAAGATCGGTTCGGTTCACGCCTCCGATATGGTTCAGGCTGTTCGAATCAAGCTTAAGCTCGTGATCTGTAGGATCTTCCGTATCTCGTTATTTAAAGATTATTTTTTACTATGGATAAAAGATTTTTTAACGAGTGTTTCGAGAATGTTGAGGTCCACATCAGAAAGCTTCTGTATATGTAAACACACACCGCTTGTTTTGTATTTCCCTAATTTTTTCAGTAACTCGGGGTCGTCTGTATTTGCTTCCATAATATACAGAGTGATGTTTTGTTTCCGTGGAGAAAATGCCATTAAAGGCCAACTATTTTTTTGTTTCCAGACTGTACGTGGTACACCCCAAATCCCACGATGCTTGGTCTCCACATCACTGGTTTTTCTCCGGTGATTTTTTGGAACATCTCAAGAAGAACAAAGCCGTCTTCTTATTTCTGCTTCGGTTCAATCGTCTTCAAAAATGATATCGGGCTTTGGCTTGTTGGCTTTGTCTTTGGTTCTGACATATGAATAAAGTGAAAAGTTGAGAGTTGAGAGTTGAAAGTTACTCGTTTTACTTTCCACTTTTCACTTTCAACTTTCCTTAATAGAGATGATATAGTTACCTCATGCAAAAAATTGTCCCTCATCTGTGGTTTGATACTCAGGCAAAAGAAGCTGCAGAATTTTATGTATCTGCTTTCGGGAACGGATCGAAAGTGACGCATGTGTCTACACTGCGCAACACTCCCTCTGGTGATTGCGATATTGTGTCGTTCCAGCTTGCAGGATATGAGTTTATGTCTATCAGTGCAGGACCATACTTCACACTCAATCCATCGGTGTCGTTCATGCTCAATTTTGATCCCTCAAAGGATCCGAATGCAAAAGAGCACTTAGATGCACTGTGGAAAAAACTTTCTGAGGGTGGTACGCCGCTCATGCCGCTGGACAAGTATCCCTTTAGCGATCACTACGGTTGGATCCAAGATACATACGGAGTGTCGTGGCAACTTATTCTCACGAAGCCCGAAGGTGAAGAGCGTCCCTTTATTATTCCTTCCATTATGTTTGTGGGTGATATGTGTGGCAAAGCTGATGAGGCGATCGATTTCTACACTTCTGTGTTTAAAAATTCAAAGAGGGGAATCACTGCTCGCTATCCTGCAGGTATGGCGCCCGATAAAGAGAGCACTGTGATGTTTGCAGATTTCATGTTGGAGAATCAGTGGTTTGCCGCAATGGATAGCGGCCGTATACACAAGTTTGGGCTCAACGAAGCGATTTCTCTGGTTGTGAAATGTACAGATCAAAAGGAGATCGATTATTACTGGAATACACTTTCCGCTGTTCCAGAATCTGAACAGTGCGGATGGCTAAAAGATACGTACGGTCTTTCGTGGCAGATTGTGCCTGTAGATATGGATGCGATGATGCAGAGTGGAGATGAACAGAAAATTGCTCGTGTTACGAAAGCTTTTCTCACGATGAAAAAGTTCAATCTTGCAGAGTTGAAGAGGGCGTACGAGGCGTGAGAACGATGTATCGTGCTACGTACGTATTCAATTTATTTTTTAGTTTTAAACATAAATAGAGTCATTAATGTATTAGCAATTATCATGACAATTGAATGGAGTGTGGTTGCAATATTGTAGGCTTCCAATGAAAAGAGTGTAAGAACATGGCGTAGGACGTTCATACTGAATAATAAAGGTGTTTCTGTGTGAGGATAATGCCATGTTTTTATGAGTGTTGGAATGAATGCAATGACATCGATACAAACGACAATAATTATTGAAATTGTGGGATCGCGCGTTAAGGCCCAAGGAATCAATCCCAGTAGAGCAATGAGTAGAAAATATGTGTCACGCTTCGCAATATTCTTAAATCCGTTTTGTAAAGCGAATACAAAGATAATAATTGTAAAAATCTCGGCTGCGCCCGTGGGGAGCGTTCCAATACCTCCACCTTTTACAACCTGACCAAAAAAAGTTACCGCCGACACAATAGACCATACGAGCCAGGTGTACGGGTGAGGATTTATTTTTTTTCTGATCACATCATGCAAGTAGGGAATATTTCCAATCACAGCCAATACCGTTGCGATGATTGCACATATTTCCTTCATTTCTATGACTATAGCAAATATGGAAATACCGAGTAATCAGATCGGGTGAAATGTATTTTTACTATCTACCGGCGCAGTACTTTTCTTGGGCATCTTTTTGAATTCTGATTATTATGAAGCAGGAATTTTAGTGATTGAGTTGGGAGAGAATTGTTGATTTTTTTATGAACTCAGCACAATCAAGCGGGTCTGCAACTCCATGAATATTTATAGGTTCTTTAAGGAATCTGCCGTGCAGGGTAATGGTTCCGTAATTAAAAATTCTACCGAGCAGACTTTGTTTACAAAAAATATGTTCCATATTCTTTAAAGCGAACTGTTTTCTTTTTATTGATACTAACCCTGATTGGTAAATAATTTCATCAAATTGCACTTTGTATGTTTCATGAGTCCAGTGGAGTAATTGAATAATTGCATAAAATATTTCCAGCAATGTGATGAGGACAAATGTTACCATCCCTACTTCGAACATCTGGAAGAACGGAAAGATATTATTCAAATAATCGTCATAATCAGTTCCGAAAATGAAGAAGCTATATACAAGCGATAACGCAAAAACGAACGTAGTTATTTTTGTGACAAGAAATGTCGGGTTTTTACGAATAATTCTCAGTTGACCATTTTCCATACCAAATGGAGGAAATGCTACTGTTCTTCAGCTTACTCAGTATTTCTTAATAGGAGATTAAGGAATAGCTGATAAGTGTTATTTCTTTTTGAATGTGCTATTTCTGGTCACAATCTATCACCCATTCAATACCATATTTGTCCCTGAACATTCCAAAATAGGAACCCCAAGGGCTGTCGGCCATAGGCATTTCTACTGTTCCGCCTTCAGAAAGTCCCTGAAATAATTTCTCTGCTTCTTCTTTGCTTTGTGCACTCACAGAAATTTTACTTCGGTTTTCGTTTTCGTTCACCCGCCCCAGAACTTCCGGAACATCGTTCGCGATGAGCATGTTTTTGCCAATGGGTAACGTGATGCGCATTATTTTCTGTGCCTCTTTTTCCGAAACCGGAAATTCGGCGCTCGCAATGTCTCTGAAACGTACAATTTTTCCAAACTCGCCGCCGAAGACAGATTTGTAAAACGTAAACGCTTCTTCTGCATTTCCGTTAAAATTAATCCAGGTATTGATGAGTGGCATGATTCAGATGATAGACAATACTGAACCAAATACAAGGAATGAATGGCTCGGCGTAATTCAGGTGATTTGAATGAGCCTTTGTTCTATTCCAAACAGGTGAATCCAAATTTTTTCTTCAGTTGCCTATTGATCCGTTTAAGAAATCCAAGTTTATCCAAGGACCACCGAGAGATTCTCGTGCACGTACGCACCTGGACTGGGGGTAACGACTGCACGACTGGCATGACAGGCACAACAGGCATGGCTGGACTGCTCATTTCCGCACGGCGCACAGGCGCGGCAGCTCCTCCAAGTGTTGCTCCGCGTACACCTCTTCCTCCTCCACCCACACCTCCTTCACTTTGGCTTGAGCTGCTTGACGAAGATGAAGACGAGGCGGAACTTGCAGTAGTAAAATTCCACGTTGTCGACGATGTAACTGCCGCCGTATGATTTCCAATTGCATCCTTGAATGCATTCGCCGTCCACGTGATGTAGTACGCTGTGCCTTCAGAGAGTGTTGTTGAGGGATTTAGGGTGAGTTGCGTCGTTCCATTGCCGGAGAGCAGCGCTCCGGTAACTGTGATAGTTTCGACTATGGAATCGTCGGACGATTTCTTGATGACGACCGTGCCTGTCCCTGCGCGTGTTACTTGGTCGAATGTCATCACAAGATTCGCTGTCGTACTCACGTCCGTTGCATTATCGGCCGGAGAGAGCGAGGAAATAGCAGGTGCGGTGAAGTCGCCTGTCGTGAAATTCCACGAGGTAGTATCGGATATGCCGGCATAGAATGTTCCTGAACCGCTACGGATTGCATTGGGCTGCACCTGTACATAGTAGGATGTGTTGTCGGCAAGAGTTGTGGAAGGGTTGATGGTCAAGATGCGTGTGCCACTTCCAGTTACTTTTGAACCACTCGCAGCGATCGTTTCTACGATGGAGTCATCCGACGTTTTTTTAATAATGATGCTTCCCGTACTTCCCTGAACAGTGCGATTGAACCTCATGACAAGATTGGCTGAGCCGTTGATGTTTATTGCATTGTCCGCGGGCACAAGGGCACCCGAAAGCGTGGGGGCTGGAGCTGCATCTGGGTTATCGGAACCTGCGACAATGTTGGCGATTTGGCTGGAAGTGAGGGCATAATTGAATACACGGAGGTCGTCGATTCGTCCATTAATTCCCTCGTTTCCCGTGTATCGGACTCCAACATACATCGTGCCGCTCAAGGCCCGGCCGGTAGACGCGGCGGAAAATTTTTCATCACCTGCGACGAATAATTTCACATTGGTTCCATCGTATGTGAAGGTGATGTTGTACCAAGTACCTACAGTCATGTTGTACCCGGTATCGCGCCAGTTTCCATCGTAAAAAGCCAATCGGTGCACTGCAATGTCTCCGTATGTTCCAGCAAATTCACATCGATCTCCGGTGCAGCTGAGGATGCGGTTATAGTGTGATGTGGCATCATTTTCCTCGTCCCCCAGAGGTTTATACCAGAATGAAAATGAGCGTGAAGCAGTTTGGGTGAAATCGTAGGCTGTAGGCCATGCAAAGCTTAAGCCGTCCCCAAGGCCTGAAAATTGCAACGAGTAGGGGTTTGTAAATGATACGGATGGAACATCGGTGGACCAGGTGGGATTTGGCGTTAAGAACGATCCAGTGACTGTTCGGTTTTCACTGTAGACGGATGTTCCGGTTCCTTCATCAAAACGCAGGTGCACGATTGGGGAGATAGCTGCATGCGCCTGCGCACTATAAAAAAATGACAAAAGAAGACCGGCGCTTTGTACAAGCAATCGTAACCACCTATGCTGCATCTGAACATGCATGGCGAAAATTGTATCAAATGTGTTTCAATATTGGATATGGCGACGCATTTTTAAATGTAGTGGATTGTGAGTTTGCTTGATGTGGTTCACGCGGTACGAAATAACTACGATCTCGTAGGGGATGCAGTCAGAACTTTTTAATGGCTCCCCGACGTGGCTCCTTCTAAAACTACGCACTATCTATGAGCTCGTGCGACGAGTACCCATGACTATCCTGCACACTTAATTATCAAGTCCTCCCCGCATAAATTCGCCACCCGGACCAACTTCTTGATCAGCGGCTGGTATTTCTCGATAGGCTTCGCTTTCCATTGGCTCAAGTTTCTGCATCGCTTCCCGAAGATTAATCTCAACTTTAGTTCCGAGCTCGGTATCACTCCATCCATACGGACTGGGAGCGCTGGAACGATTGTCTTTGCACCATTGACCAATCTTTTCTTTTGCCGATTGCACTGTCTCCTTTGCAGCTTTTTCTGCACGGCGATTCCTGCTCAGAAGACGCGCATTGTGTATATGAATTTTAAGATTGAAGTGATCTTCAATAGTGATAGTGCCATTTCTTTTTCTCTCTTCATCGGCATTCAGTCTTTGCACGAGATCGTCAATATTTTTTCTGCCATCATTGGCATCTGTAAATCTTCGAGTGCAGTCGGGCATCAATTCATTCATCAATTGATTCACTGCAACTTCAGTAGCCCGTTCTCTTGCATCACGTTCGGCCTGTTCCTGTTGCAACTGAAGTTCACGTTTCCGTTGTTCTTCATTCTCTTTTTCTTGTCTAAGGCGCTCTTGCTTTCTGTGCTCCTGCTCTTCGGTTTTCTTTCGTTTATCTTCCTTCCTCGCCAGTCTAGCTGCCTCGTCGGCTGCGATTTGCGCACTTTCTGCTTCTTTTTCTGAAATCATCCCCTGAGCCAGTGCTTCCCTGATTGATAGGCCAAGCTCTTGGACTGTCTGAAGTACACCCTTTCCTGCATCGAGGGTTTTGGCATGCTCCTGTGGATTAGTGATTTTTTTATCAAGTTTGCTCATATATATCATTTTACATGATTCTGAAAATAAGTCCAATGGCTCTGCGCCGTGGCTCTTTCTAGAATTGACACAGATCTACGGTGGTTTGAAGTGCTTATCAATAAATGCATTGATGTGTTCTAAATTTTCTCATTGATAGTAATCCAGGGTACTTCCTTCTGTTTCTTGAAATCAACGAGTGGCCAGTTCTTCCAGAGCAGTGAGTCGTACGCATTGAGCTGATCGAAAAATTGTCCGACTTTCATTTTATCATGAGGGGTACCATCAATGCTCACTTTCAGCATATCACCTCGCGCGAGCGGACAGCGCTTCTGTGTAGCCATGCGCAACCCTGCCGTCAGCGGGTTTGGCGTGTGATTGACGACAATATAGGGCAGCAATCCATCTTTACTTTTTTTCACGAGAGACTGGTTCGATTTTGCAATGAAGTTGCACATGAACTGTTCCACATCCTTACAGACATCCAACAGAGGTTGTGGATCCTCCAACTCCGCAAAAAATGAAAAGTACGGTGTGCTGTGATTTTCACTCAAATATTTTCGCTTCTCTAGGGACTTCAGCAGTGGCGTTCGCCACATGCTCCTCCGTGCAATATAGACGATCCCACCGAGTTGTTTAGGCAACGGGAAGGTTACACCGTGCTGTGACAGGTGATTTTGTACCAGGACGCAGAGTCCGGTACAGATTGCCTGCAGGTCCACATCAAGAGCGTGATGGTCTACATGCTCCGTATGCCAACGAATTGCCAATTGCTCTTTGGCAACCTTCAGTGACTCACCAGTTGGCCCTTCTATTGCTCGCAGGCGGCCGACGGCATTCACGAATATACTTATCAGCGCATCAGCACGTGCCTGAGACAGTTCGACATCTTCTGCGTCACCAAAGACAGTATTGACTGCATCTAAACCTTTTTGGATCGCTTTTTCAGTGTCATTGGCAGACGTCAATTTTCCTGCCTCGAACACAGCCTTCTGACTAGCAATCAACGCTCGGAGCATTCTCTGATTCGACAAATCATCGTGGGCAAAGCGAAGAATTTCCTGCGATCGATTGCTTTCCCGTCTTCCCATGACATTGATTAAGACGAATGCTCTCTTCGAAAGGGCTGTTCGCTCAATAATATCCAGGTATGTGTCATTCACTGGGCCCAGAAAATCGTAATCGACGACATCAAATTTTGTTTGTTCAGTGCCAATAAAATTTTCCAGGCGGTCTAGCCGTTGCTGAACGCCAGCTGGCACATTCTTCTGGAATAGACGCTTATCCTCAGTCGATCCTCCTTCGACGGCAATAATATTTTCGCGTCTGTATCCTGCACTTAGGTACTCTGGCAAACGCAGACAAAGGGGACCTGCCAATGTGATCAGTTTTGCTCGCGCTCGCCACTCAGGTGTTGTTCTGGAGTTAATGAATGTGAGCCAATCGCGAAACCATTTCTCCTTTGTTTCATTGTTGTATTGCATCCCGTTTATCTCAATTCCTTGTGATTGTTCCTTTGTAGTAGATGGGAGGAGTGGTTCAGTTGGTGACTGTTTTATAATTGTTTCTATCATTTGATCACTCGGCTGGTTCGGAAGGTCGGTCGTTTCTTCGGTATTTTCTGTCTGAGAGAGTTCTGACAATAGTTTTTTTTGCCGGATCTTTGTCCATGCTGTTATGGCACGGATAGTGGGAAGGCTCACGCCAAGTTTTTCAGCCATCTCATTTCTTCGGGCTGTTTTTTCATCATCCGTTGCTCCTGCCGCTACATACGTACGGACAAAATCCTTTTGTTCTGGTGAGAGTGATTTCCCGTTCATGATGTATATTTATAATGATTTTTGTATTAAAATCAAATGGCTCCCCGACGTGGCTCCTTTTAGAACTGATGACAGTATACCAAATGCTAAAAAGCCTCTCTCTTGAAAAGCTAGCTTTGGGGTCCGCTCTCGCTAGAAAGGCTTAAAAATATAGCTTTCAAAATTTGCACCCGACTTTACCTTAATTTCTTGGAAGAATTTACTCAAATCCATCTTTTTGAGGCCATTAACAGGATTGATGCCAGATGTTTTTCCAAGCTGCTTAAGCAATTCTTCATTGTTGCTTATCAAAAAGTAAACCATGATGAGTAGCTTTAATAGATCCCTAACTACATCGACTTCTTTATTTAAAATACGGTTCATTTTTTCAGGATCAGCATGCACATATCCTGATCTTTTTCCATAATAAGTATCTACAAGGCTCGAAATATAATCTGCATCGCTGCCATGAAGAAAAAGAGGGATATGAGTCTTGAGTTGCACCACCTTATCATCCTTGCCATGGCACACCAATGATTCAATGCCGAACCAACAAAAGATCAATCTCAAATAATTATCATTCCTCGATGTTTCAGATTTTTGATCTCCTATGGTTCTCTGAAAAGCAAACTCGTCAAAATAGCTCTTGTCTAGAAACTGAATCGCATTGTTTAGCCTCAATCTAAGATTATCAAAAGTGGCCGATCCTTTTCTTGCTGCAAATGCTTTGTCTGCGTTCTTCCACTTCTCCAAAAAATACTCATAGAACTTTTTTAAAGGTTCAACTGTCTTTGATTCAATTTCATAATACAGCAATTCAGGGCTGTCACTCACTGGTGTGTAAATATCGAATCCCATTTCGTTGATGATTAAAGAAGTGATGAATTCGCCTGATTGAAATAGTCTTAGAATTGTCTTTGGCCTCATTGAGCGGCCAACATAGTGATGGGGCATGAACAAGTAAGATCCATCTTCATCCTTTTCTTGAAGTTCAAACAAAAGCCCCATCCTCGGCAAATTCGAAAGGGGTTGATTGCGAAAATGAGAGCGCATTTCTATCTGTCCTTTGTTGTGTAAATTTATGACTAACTCGCCTGCCATATCAAAGTCGGAAGATTCGTCTTTGCTTACCGTGACTAGGCTTACGCCGTCCTCTAATTCAATAGGACCAATCTGTTCATTGATCGGGATGGGCCAAACGCCGTGTAATGTCATCAGGACTTTAACTTTCTTAGGCATGATACAATTATACGAGCTGTTGCTCAAAAACTGAGCAAATAGCCCAATAGGCACAAATTTCGCACATAAAAGGTTTGACTTTTATCATAACATTTATATAATTTGTCAACATATGCCTTCGGAGCTGATTTCGCCATCAAAGGCTATTGAACAGGGCAGAATTGAAGTTGATGGAATTCCTAAAAAGCTCGTCCGTGAGGCTAGAGAGAAGTACTCCACTCTAGAGGGGGCTGGTGTTCATCCTTGGAAGATATTGAGCGATGATGTCATATTGGAAGATGAGCAGGTGGCTTTAGAAGCCAAGGAACGTCGCGTGGCAAAACAGAGATATTTAATTGCACAGGCATGTGCAGAGTTAATGGTGGCAAAGAGAGACGGAAAAATAACGTCGACGAATGATGGTATGACTTGGAAGTATAGATTTTCTGTAGTCCACTCTCTGGAAGATTGCCAAAGATTTTTTGCTCTATTGAATGAAGAACCTTTGCCCCTTGAAAAACTAAGAGGTAATGGCTACGAACCTTTGCTGAATGTTCTCGTTGAGCAGTTCGGATCAAGAATTGTTTATGCTGCCTGCATTCAGGAGCAGCTTCCCTTTCATGGTTTTGCTTCTAGAGGAGAAGCAATACGCTACCTCAAAGGTGAGGTACTTCGTTTACGACAAAGCGACAATGCAGAAGGTTCAAGAGTTCCTGTTGCAGAATTGGATAAAATTGTGAGGTCGGAGTATTACAACACCAATCCTGTAGTAAGAGATGTAGTAGATTATTTTAGTGAAAAGGGTAGATACGCTTATGCCGGAGTTCGTACCCCTTCGAGAGTGCTACAATCAATGGGCAAAAGATGGAAAGGGAAGGAAGAAATGGTGGAGAGATTTTCTGATGCCGAAACGCAATGTATCAATCCATGGAAAACCCTGTGCAATGAAGTCGACCCCAAGAATGTTGAAGCAGTAAAAATACTTAAAGTTGTTGCTGAAAAATTACTTGAGAATCAACTAGAGTCAGCTCGCAATCAGCCATCAGATGGAATGAATTGGGAGCGAAGAATTGAATGGTGTAGGTCGCCTTCCGATTTCAAGAAACTATTTGAAATTATCGGTATCCCTGACGAAAAATGGAGGCATTTCTCATGGTTGCAAAGAACTTCTGCACTTCCAGAGAAAAAAGGTGGTATTGGAAAATCAATGGCCGCAATGCAGCAGGCGATATCTGAAAGATTTGAGAGCTTCCCTAAGTTCATCGCATGGATGGACGAGACTGACGAAGCTCTACCAGCGACTCAAGCAGTAAATGGATGGGGGAAGCCCGAAGATGCAGAATATTTTTTCCGTAGTCTTGGAGTTCCAGAGGGGAAATGGCGAACCAGCAACTATTTAGAGATTGTCTCAAAGTTACCACCTGAACAGGGTGGGATAGGCAGATCTCTTCAAGGTTATTCAAAAGCGATCCGCGTTCGTTTCGGATCATCCCCAATGTTTGAAGCATGGCTTGATGGCAAAGATAAGGCTGAGAAGACATATGCTGCAATTGTGGCTGGCTGGAAAGCTCCAAAGGATGCACGTCAATACTTCAAAGAAATAGGTGTGCCTGATGAAATGTGGCGAAAGGTAAGGTGGATGGTTCAGGTAGCAAAATTAAGCACTGAGAAAGGAGGTATTGGAAAAAATCTTGCTACTCTCGCAAGCGAAATATACAAACGTTTTGGCGGTCATAGGAAATTCGTGGCTTGGATGGATAATAAAGATGAACCAGAGCCAACAATGACCGAGCGTGTTCCCGCATGGAAGTCTCCTGATGAGGTTCTGATGTATTTTAGAGCGATAGGCGTTACAGATAATAAATGGAGAACTGCTTCATGGCTCAGATTCCAAGCAAAATTGAGCAAGGAGAAGGGAGGAATAGGAAAATCTCTTTATGGATTATACGACCAAATTTTGGAGCGATGGGGCACATTCAATGTCTTTCTAGCTTGCATGGAAGGTCTGCTGCCATTTAATGGAATCCAGAATCAGCAGCAAGCCAGAGATTTGTTGAGACAAGAAATTCTGCGTTTACGTCAATCAGGTGGCTGGATTCGGAAAGAAACGGGATCATCCAAAATTTCTCGTGAAGAATACGACGAAATCATCCGTCCCAATTATTATAAAAGTAACGCGATAGTACGAGCAGTTGTGGATTACTTCCAATCCAAAGGAAAGAGAGAGAGAGAGTTAATTGATTACCTATTACACCGCTAATGAAAAAAACTCTACAACCATCGGCACTCATCGAGCGGCTTGAACAGCAGCACCGAGTGTTGCGTCCGCTTGATTCCGAAACATACCAGAATGTTGCAACCGCATACGATACGGTGCGTGATAGATTCGCAGCCGTTATTGGTGAACAAGAAGGACTCCAAGATGAGAAAGGACTTGAAGCTCTCTGTCTATTACTCGATCAAACACAGCGTTCCATATTGTCCGGTAAGAGTACGGAGCCATCGATCCAAAAGCTTGATAGGGAGAGCCTGAAAGAATTACGCTCAGTTGTTAGCAATGCCCGTCAGTATGTACGACAACAGATAACGAAGCAGATGGGTTGGGAATCAAATGGGCATGGAGCTTCTCCACTGGATGCGATTGAAAACCTGCGGCGTGTATTAGGACTTGATCCCCTGAAACATGAGCAGGCAAAAACGACAGAGGAAGAATTGGCTGAAATTCCCGAATCTGTCCGCAATGCGTACCGTTACCTCGTTGAAGAATTGGGACTCGATCCTGCGCTACTTACACATCTTCTCTGTCTTACACATCCTGAACAGTTTTCATGGAGCAGCGGCACAATCGATTCTATTAAGAGCTGGGTGGGCAAGTGTGAAATCAAAGCAGAGCCCGCCATCCCAAATCTTCCTCCTGAAATCCTCATTTCTCCCGCACTCGGCTGGTTCCGCAAAATCTTCTTCAATGAACTTCGTGATAAATATTTCCCTCTCTATAACCAGCCAGGTGGACTTCAGAAAGTGCATCGAGAACTCAATCAGGAAATTAATGCCATCAGCAAGAAAGAGAAGGAACGCCTACAAGGAAAGCGTGGTGAAGACCGCAAAGAAATCCAACACGAGTTTGCTGTTAAACGACGCTTCATACGTGCTCTTGTGCAGTATTTCGAAGAACTCGAAAGTCTCCCGCATCCGTCGCGTCTCAAAAATAGCTTAGGAGGCAATGAACCATTCCCAAATCGCTATCAGCAGGCGGCTATCTTTGAAACCTCTCTCTTGGGTA
>CAZJPS010000030.1:0-13147 GCA_964548055.1 uncultured Candidatus Peribacteria bacterium | reverse complement strand
GACTCAATCCATATTCTCAGTGATTCAAAATATGGATGGCCGTTTTCCGTCCGCTCTGGATGCGGCATGATGGCAATGACGTTTCCTGCAGGGTTACAAATTCCTGCAATTGCGTGCATCGATCCATTGGGAGTCACTTCAGCATCTTCAGACACATTTCCATCTTTATCACAGTACACAAATGCAATTTGATCGTTCTTTTTCAGTTCTTTATACAGATCAGCATCTTTTGTTGTGAATCTTCCTTCGCCATGCGCAATCGGAACATGCATAGGCCCTTCCCAATTTGAAGTTGCGCATTTATCCTTTGCACACGCCACTTTCATCCATACCCACTCACTTAAAAATCCAGGGGACTCAAATCCTGAAGCTGTTTGTATCGCATTCCGCGCAAGGCTCATGTTTAAATGATGCCCCAAAGGAATAAGTCCACTCTCTACAAGCACTTGTGCTCCATTGCAATTTCCTATCACTACTTTTCCGGATTCAGATTCTTGGCCAATAAAATCCAGTAATGAATCACGTCCCGCTACCATTCCACTGCGACCTCGATCTTCATACGCAAAGCCACCTGGAAGAAAATAGCCGTCTACACCCTTCAGTTTTGTACGATCATCATTCCATCTGAAATATAGAGGATCCATTCCATTTGCTTTTACCATACGCATCGATTCCACTTCACAATTATTGCCTGGGAAGGTAACAATGGCGATAACTGGTTTTTTCATGGTGCAAAACAGAATCTACTTACAAAATTATACTTTCATGACTTCCTCTTCTTTCTTCTTCGCCAATTCAGCAACTGCTTCATTCGCGGCATCTACGGCCTTTTGCAAATTTTCCATTAATGTCTCCTTCATATCCTCATCCTTTTCTTGCTTTATTTCATCGTGCACAGTCTGCCGGTGCTTACGCAGTGCTATACGTGCCTCTTCTGATAACTGACTTACAATCTTTTTCAGTTGAGATCTTCTTTCCTCTGTCATGGGGGGTAAATTCAAACGAATCAAAACACCGTCATTCACAGGAGAGGCACCTAAGTTTGCAAGCTGCAGAGCTTTTTCTACGTTATGCATTACTGATCTATCCCAAGGTTGAATGTTAATAGTCCGGGCGTCTGCAACCGTAATTCCCGCAACATTGCGAAGTGCTTGACGCTGACCATAGGCCTCCACCTCAATATGCTCTACGAGAGCAGCATTGGCTCGTCCAGTTTGCAGCTTTGAGAATTCTTGTTTTAAGTGCTGCATCACCTTATCAGCTTCGATCTGAAAAATTGTTAAGCGAGGATCAGTCATATATGCAAAAGGAAAGTAAGGCCACTATATCATCGCCGCTCCTGTGAGAACACCTGTTATTAGCCACGCACCAGCGTTCCAATCTTTTCCCCTTTTGCAGCTCTTAAAAGGTTTCCTTTTGTTGAGAAGTTAAAGACAACAATCGGTAAGTCTTGTTCTTGGCAAAGGCTAAAAGCGGCCTGGTCCATCACCTGTAAATGATTTTCCAGGGCCTCCTGGAATGTTAATTTTTCATATTTTTTGGCGTTTGTGAATTTTTTAGGATCCTTGTCGTACACGCCATCCACATTTGTTCCTTTCAGCAGTACATCACAACTAAGCTCAAGTGCACGGAGAGCCGCGGCCGAATCTGTCGTAAAATAGGGGTTCCCTGTTCCCCCAGCACAAATAACAATGCGCTTTTTCTCCAGATGCCTCAGGGCTCTACGCTTAATAAATTGCTCTGCTAGCTGCGGGATATTGATTGCTGAAAGAACACGAGTATCACTTCCAAGTGTTTCCAGCGCAGATTGAAGGGCGACGCTATTCATAATGGTTGCAAGCATCCCCATTGCATCGCTTGCTGATCTCTCAATTCCACTCTCTTTTGTATCTCTAAATCTCCAAATATTACCCCCACCAACCACTACCACTACTTCCGCAAATGTTGCGATTTCCCGAACCTCACGTGCAATATCATACAATGTTGGCTTATCGATCCCAAAATCATTCTCACCTGAGAATACTTCACCCGACAACTTCAGCATGATCCTTTTATAAGCCATCCAAGGTATTGTACCAGAAAGTTTAGGTATTCACGATACCCTTTAAAGGCCTCTGAGAGGGTCAAACTCGTATTTTATGAGTGAGAAGGGTACAATACATTTCAGTGAATACGTACGCCCCCGTAGCTTCCACCTTCGCCCTCATTTATTCTTACATCTGGAGTACGGCTACGGTGGACGAGTTAGTATCTTAGGTCAGATGTAACGATCCTTCCCCACATGTGCCCCCGTAGCTCAGCGGATAGAGCAGTAGGTTTCTAACCTATTGGCCGCAGGTTCGATTCCTGCCGGGGGTACCACTTACCTGTAGAATTCCATTTCATCAGTGAATATTCTCGAGTAGTTTTTTCACATACACATTTTCCGGGTCTATTCGGGCAGCTTTTTCTACTACTCGTTTTGCATCCGCTGCTCTCTCAGCGCCTGAGTACAGTTCAGCCAAATGAAAAAGCGTTTGAAGATCTTGAGGACGTAATTGCTCTGCTCTTTCCAATTCCCTCAAAGCTTCTTCTCTTCTTTCATTTTCTTGTAAAGCTACACCTACACGGTAATGTGCTTCGGCAGACCAAGGAGCCAGTTCAGCAATTTTCTGTAACACCCTTAAAGCTTCTTCTGGTCGCTGCAGGCTTACCAATTTATCATGTAGCCAAAAAAAGCGGAGCAGTTCATTCTCACTCGTTAGCTCTTCTTTTTGAACATGTGGAATGATCATCTTATACACATCAATCGCTTTCTCAATTTCTCCTTCCTTGCCATGAATAGCAGCAAGATTGAAATAAGGGATACTTTGCTGAGGAGAAAGTTCAATTGCCTTCTGAATCTCTACTATCGCCTCTTCGCGCTTACCTTGTTCTTCTAGCTCCATTCCCAAATTATTATGTGCCATTGCGGCCTCTGGGTACTTAGTGAGCACATGACGGTACATCGCTTCACTTGTACTCCACGCAGAACCTTGAGCTACTGTACGGGGAATAAGCACAATCAACACTCCAATTATGATTAGAAACTGAGTAACTCCCCTTCTTTCCTCCGTTTTTATTTTTTCCAGTACAGAGTGAGCGAGCAAACCAAGTAAAAAGAAAATTCCTAGCGAAGCTACATATGCGTATCGATCGGATGCAAAAAAGATAAAGCCGTTTTTAGAAAAGTTTGGACTGCTGGGTGCAAGAAGCAGTAAGTACCACAGGAGTCCAAAAACCACATGCTTCCATTTTCGTGTCCAGAGTCCCACAACAAGTGTGACTCCTATCACAAACATGATAAGCAATGGAACAAAGAATTCCAGTGATGTAAGTGTAACGGGAGTAGTTTGTGGATAGATGACCGAAAAAAAATCAGGCCATATAATTTTGCGGATATAAAAGAGGCTGCTCCTGCTGGCAAGTAACATATTTTGCAGGAATCCCGATGACCCAAGTACGCCAGTTTTCCCGATTATCGCGATAATGCCAAAAAGAACACAGAGTACAAAAAAGGGTATTTTTTCTTTCCATACTTCTTTCTCCCATTTTCGTCCTTCATACCAATCAAGAAGAAGTAAAAGGAACGGCAACACAATGACCGATACTTTGGAAAGAAGTGCCAGCACAAAAAACAAAAGACTTAAAAGAAGTCGATTTTTATAAGGGTACTCTCGATATCGCACATAACTATAAAAAGAGAGTAAGAAGAAGAATCCAGCAAGTACATCTTTGCGGGCAGATGCCCATAGAACTGCTTCTGTATTTATGGGATGCAAAGCAAAGAGTAGAGTTGCGGTCACTGCAACAAATTTTTTGCCCGTAAGTGCAAATGCAACATACAAAAAAACAATAGCATTTCCAATATGTAGTAATACATTCACAATATGAAAAGCAGGCGCACTCATGCCAAACAAAAGAACATTTAGCTGATAACTAATAAAAGTGAGAGGTATGTATAGTTGCGGATCATACGAAGTAAAAATATGCGTAATTGTTTGAGGAGTTATAGATTTTACTGCGTTATTTTCATAAATGAGGTAATTATCATCTAGGCTCACAAATCCATTTTTACAATGAATGACGTACACTCCAAACGTAAGGATGCCAATAAATATTGCCCAGCGTTTTATCGTTAGCTGCGAGATCCAGTGAAGCATAGCAAGTACCATACAGAAAGAAGGCTGTGTATAAAAGGTATGCGCACTCATCCAACGTACTATAAAAATATGTATGTAACACAAAAACTTGCATTGAATAGCGAACAATGTCCTCTATGATATGGTAAATCTTTTCAAAACTATTCTATGAAATCTACAAAAATCGTATGCACCCTCGGACCGGCTTGCGATACAGAAGAAAAAATTATGGGTCTAATACAAAGAGGTATGAATGTAGCACGTCTCAATTTTTCGCACGGTACATGGGAGCAGCACAAAGCCAAGATTCATATGCTAAAGGAAATAAATAGAAAGTTGGGTGAAAAAAATACGGTTCCTTCAAGTGTAGGAATTATGGCAGATACAAAAGGTGCAGAAATAAGAACCGGAGACGTAGAAACTCCGATCCTTATAAAGGCAGGCGAGAAAGTCGTTTTTTCTTCGAAACCGTTACATGAGGAAAAAATGAAGGTGATCATCGTAAACTACAACGAATTTGGAAAGGATGTAAAAAAAGCAGAACAAATCATATTAGATAATGGAACAATGATCTTTGAACTCATTGAGGTGCGTAAAGATGGATCTGTTGTTGCAAAAGCTTCCGATGACGGCGAAATAGGATCTCGCAGACATGTGAACCTACCAGGCGCTGAATTAAGCATTCCATCCATAACCGAAAAAGATTGGGTAGATATTGAAAATGCATCCAGCGAAGGAGTAGATTTTTTTGCACTCAGCTTTGTTTCTAAAGCCAAAGATGTTGAAGACGTGAGAACATATTTAGAGAAGAAAGGTAGAAAAGCTTGCTTGATTGCAAAAATTGAAAATCGCCAAGCGGTCACAAACATGCACGAAATAATTCAAGCTTCAGATGCTGTGATGGTTGCACGTGGAGATTTAGGTGCAGAGGTCCCCTTTGAGCGAATTCCAGTAATCCAAGACGAATTAGTGTACTTGTGCAGGGAAGCCGGAAAGCCAGTTATTGTTGCAACACAAATGCTTGAAAGCATGATTACAAATGCAATGCCAACACGTGCTGAAGTAACCGATATCGCGCATGCCGCAACAACGCGAACAGATTCAACCATGCTCTCCGGTGAAACAGCTGGAGGAAAACACCCTGAAAAATCTTTGGAAGCTATGGTTCGTGTGCTTACAGAAACCGAAAAGCATATCTCTCAACAGCGAAAGATGGAGAGTGCAAGAATTACGACAGATCGAGATGCTCAAGCAGAAGCTGCAGTAACGTTCGCCGTGTCCAGCAACGCTAAAGCGCTTGTTATCATGACAAAAACAGGAAACACTGCTCTTGATATTTGCCGTTTCCGTCCAGCCTTGCCCATTATTGCATTTACTCCAGATGAGAGCGTACAACGCACGTTGCAGCTTTCCTACGGCATCATCCCTCTTTGCATTCCTTTTGATGATAAAGATCCGGAACAAACTCTCCTCGCTGCATTTGAAACAGCTAAAAAATACAAGCTCCTAAAAAAAGGAGAAACGTGCGTGCTCATTTCAAATGCTCGAGCTAAAGAAGCATCGGTAAGCACAGTACAAATCCGTCAAATCGGATAATTACTTCTTGATTTGAAAAGCAATTGGCTCTTCCAATTTTACGTACTGTGGCTTTACGTACGGCTTCATTTTCATCACCTGTTCATCTTGCTGCAACTTTTCCAATGCCTGGGCTTCAGCTATCTGCATATTTAACATTTCCTGTTCTAACAATAAAACTGACCTTTCATTTTCTAGTTTACGCAAACTGTAGCCTTTTGTCGCATTCGCATTCTCATGAAAAAGAATGAGAAGTGCCAGCAATAAAATAAGTGAACCCACGCTCACCATAAGAAGCATGGTGCTCTGGCTTACAAGCCTCCCAAGTGAGAGCCTATGAGGAATGCTGGACGCAGTGGACAAAGACACAAAGAATTGAAAAGGAAAACTACCTTTTAAGCAATGCTCGGAATTTAGCACTTCGCGAACGAGGGTTATGAGCAATTTCTTCCTCTGAAGGCTGCACTGCTTTACGAGTCAGTATCTCAAATTTTGCAGGAGTTGCAACAGCTCCAGTGAGAGAATCCAGTACCGGTGTTGCTAAAGCTTTGAATACATGTTTGACCATACGATCTTCCAGTGAATGATAACTGATAATGCCACACCTTCCTCCTTTCTTCAGAATCTTGGGAACCTCCTCTAATAGAAGCCTGAGTGAACCCAGTTCGTCGTTGATATAAATACGAAATGCCTGAAAAACCTGCGGCAACACTCGTGGCGCTTTATACGTAAATATTTTTTCTACGCAACACGACACATCGTCAGTTGTTCCACTTGATCCCTTCTTTTTAAAAACGTCGGAAAGGATGGTACTTAACTGTTTTGCTCTATCAATTTCTCCATACGCTCGAAGCACGCTACAAATCCCCTCTTCCGACTCCTGCGAAAGCCACTCGGCGGCTGTCATTCCTTGTGTTCTATCAAAACGCAAATCCAGCGGAGCGGTATGACGAAAGCTGAATCCACGTTCAGGATTGTCAATATGAGGCGAACTAAGACCCAAATCTGCAAATACAATATCCGCTGATAGGGATAGTGATGCTATCTCACGAAAGTTGCGATGATATAGAGAAACTCTGTTAAGAAAGGAATGTAGTTTCTCCTTAGCTACTTTAATGTTTTCCTCATCCGCATCGAGAGCGATAATCCTTCCATGCGGTCCTACAGCTTCTGCAAAAGCAACCGTGTGGCCTCCCAGGCCAAGCGTAACATCCACCACTGTTTCCCCGCTGCATGGCTTTAAAATTTGCAATACAGAAGGAGTATGGCCAAGTAAAACTGGTACATGCACAGGCACCTAGCCATCCTAAGCTTATTTAATGCGGATTCAATCTGATTAGATTGCCTTATATATAACAAAATGTCTGTATACAAAAAATACTCGTATTAGTCGATTCAAGTTGTTTTAGAGTATTGACATATTTGACAAAATAGATATTATATTACCTTTGCATATTAGACCCGCATTTCTCGCCGGCCTAGCTATTGCAGTGTGTATAGCACTATCGCAAATACCTGTAGCACTTGCTGCTACTCCAGATTGGGAGCCCAAGGTAGGAGATATAATGGTAGTGAACGTAAAAACAAATGTGGGATATATCATCCAAAAAGATGGAAACTTTCTTTCGTACCCAGTGGGCACAGGAGTTCAAAAAAACGTGTATTACTTAGGAAATTATTATTATGCAGGAACGCCTCTGCGAACGTGGTCAGCCGAAGAAGTAAAAACACAATCAGATCGAGTAACATTTGGAGCAGATGGAACCTTTATTCGCCTCTTTTGGAATGGGAAAGCCACTAAATACGGCATTCATACGCACAGAGACGTTGATAAATGGTTCAAGGATGACAACCGCTATAGATCTATGGGTTGCATTATTTTAGACGGAAACAAAAACGAAGGAATGATGAAAATCATTTTAGATACATTTCACGCAAATAATGACAAAATGACCGTTATTACAACGGATTCGAACGAAGAAATTTTCAGACAAATATTTGCACGCCAGGAGAACCAAATCACGCAGTAAATGAAAAGATTGAGGGAACAGAAAAAGAGAAACTGCGCTAGCAATGAGAATGGTTTTCCTTATACTGCCATTACCGCGGAGAGGTGCCTGAGTGGTCGAAAGGGCCGCACTGCTAATGCGGTATACGGTGTTAAAACCGTATCGAGGGTTCAAATCCCTCCCTCTCCGCCAGAACTGGTTATATGCTACGCTCTTTCGGCAGCGGCGGCCTTCCTGCGATACTCGCACGTGGCACAGGAAGGATGGGACATGGGCAGAGTTGTTTTCTCTAAGCAAGTACGTATCTCCAAAAGCGCATCTTCAATCCAGTCATTGGTGCCCCTGTAGGGAACGATTGTCGCATGAAACTCCAGCATGCTGTCAAAAGTATCTTTATTCCTGTTTCCATTTACGTAAACCAAGTACCCAATATCTGATACATCATAACCCTGATGCCGAAGTAGCCACTGATAAAATTCTAATTGACGGTGGTTTGATAACATCCAAGGCCCATTTATAGGAAAGTCTTTCGTTGTGCTGGTTGCCTTATAATCCACCACATTCATTTGATTCCTAGTGTTCATCCACACATCATCAATTGCGCCATAGAGAAGCAAATTTGCAGGTTTGTACACATACTGCACGCCTCTATTCGGATCTCTCCACTCATCTAACGAAGGGTGTTTTAAGGGTATTGCATCAATGGACTGCGCTATCATATATGGATGAGCCTCCCCCTTTACACGATACATATCGAACTCTCTCTTTAATAACTCATCCACTGCTAAGTGCAAACTGGCAATAAAATCTGAAGGTTCTGAAATTCCCAATCGACGATCCAAATAAAAGCACCGGGGGCATCTTAAAAAAAGTTCTACTTTTGATCTACTCAACTTGTAAGGCTCATCAGATGCAGGATCAAATAGTCCCCTTGTACGGTTTTCCTGAATGGCACACCCCATATGGACAGCTTTCTGAGTCACGCTGCCATAGTACGTTCTTTATCTAGACACACAAACAATCCCCCCCATAATCTTTTATGTAACAGTATTCATTTCAAATTTGATCAAGTAATTCTAAGTGCCAGACCCCTTATATCTGGTAAAGTGCAGTATAATTTACTTCTCTTCCCCCTCCTTATGACAGCACTGGTAAAACCCGTTACGTGGGTGTTTGGAGTTGTGTTTCTACTCATTGGTCTCCTAGGATTTTTTAGCAGTCCAATCCTTGGTTTTTTCGATGTAAATACTCTTCATAATGTCATTCACCTAGCTAGCGGCGCTGCTGCACTCATTGCGGCTGGCATGGGAATAGGATCTTCGCGCACATTCCTCATTGTTTTTGGAATTGTGTATTTACTTGTTGCAGTCCTGGGATTCCTAGGTGTTGCCTTCATCGTAGATCTACTTGCTCTAAATTCTGCAGACAACCTTCTGCACCTCGCAATTGCCGCAGTTACGTTGGCAATCGGTTTTGGCTCGAAAGAGTAATACATCAAATTATTATGAAAGCCCGGCCTGTACCGGGCTTTTTATATACACTACTATTTCAGTCTATTTTTAAGAGCATCATGAACGCCTTGTTTTAAGCCTTCTACAGAATCCTCCGCATCTTCGACTGCATTCTTAGAAATATTGGAAGAAACATCAGAAGGAAATTTGGCATTTGTTACTTTCTCTACTTGCAAATCGGGAATCAAAGATTCCAATGCTTTAAAGCTACTCGCTCTGGAAGAAAAAGAAGATGCAGACTGAGCCGATATCCCCGATGATGTAATAATGCTATTCGAGACTTCCAATGCATCGGAGTTCATTCTGTGGCTTTCACGCACCTGCCGAAATAAGGTTTCATACGCTCGCAAGCGTGCTTTCAAGCGCGCGGCCGATGGATGCTTCCCCTCTTCCTCCAGCTTCTGGATATTCTCGATTACTTCCAACCTTTCTCTTGTGTACTCCGAATCAATTACCTGTGAGACTTCCTCTGTAAGACGTTTCGCATCAGCAAGTTCTTTGGCTTCTTTTACACGCAAGCGAATGTGATCCGTTTCAACATGAGCTTTTGATTCACTATCAGTTTGAAAATGAAGACGGATCCTCTCGCTTATCTTTTTTACAGGATACAAAAACTCATCAGGTAGAGCACTATCTGAAGCATAGGAAATACCGGCTCCCCCTATACATAGAAAAAGAACTGACATAGCTGGGATAAACCAATGCAAAAATGCATCAACATTTTGATCAAAACGTGCTTCTGCATTTTGATGTATACAAGCGTCTACACACTCATTCTGAGTGCGTGCCTGCATAGAAGAAAAAATTGACTGCTTCTCAAGTTCTCCCAATTCAAATCCTGTTGCAGGAGAAAAGAAGTGAGCTATGTCCATTTGTTCTTGCAAAGAGACAAAGCAATCATGTTTTTCCTGATCAGTAAGAATATGTGCCTGAGCCGCAGCGAACAATTGCGCTACTTCAAGATCATCGATATTTGCAGGTACATTCTCCTCACAAGGATGTAGCACCATGTGTGCGTTAATACCGCTCCACAACTCAGATTTTTCAGCAGGTGTTAAAGAAATATCCGGTTGCAACCCAAGAGGGTTTGGCTCTTCTTTAAAAAACATATGCAGTGGAGACGCACGACCACACAAACTCTTACGGAGTACATGTGCAATATCGAAAACATGACTTGACTATATTGATTTAAAGTATATTAAAGAATATTTTGTTGTAGCGGGTGTAGCCATATCACTGCAATGATACAAAGGGATGCTCACATCTCAGTTGCAAGCCGCACTCCTGCCCCTGCACAAATTCACGAGTTTATACTACTGATGTAACACTCTCTAAGGGATTCCCAGTCGTATTCAAAAAAGAACGCAACTGTTTAATGGCCCTGTGCAACCTCACTGAAATTGTATTCGCTGATTCTCCCAGTATATGAGCAATGTCCGAAGGCGGTAGACCGTCAATATACCTTAAAATGAGCACTTCTCGGTAATTCAGATCCATTCGTTTTAGGGTCTGCATAATTTTATCGTGCTCAATTCGATTCTGCATTTCAGGAGTTTGATCGTATCCTGGATCCCATCCAGCGTTTTGCAAAGAATCCAGGGACATTTCTTTCTTTTTCCGTACATCATCTACTATTAAATTATTGGCCACTCTGTAAAGAAACGCGCGCATATTATCAATTTTTTTCCCTTCTGAAATAAATGTCCAGGTACGCATAAACGCCTCTTGCATTAACTCCTTCCCTCTTTCGCGATCAAATACTCTGTAATAACAATGCCGAAAAATTGCATCGGAATACTCGTTGTACGCCTTTTCAAACTCCTGGGTCTCTGATGAGTGTTGAGGCATTGGATAACCAGGAAAGAAATAGAAGCACTTAAACATGTGCATCATACACGTACTCTCCTACTTGCGACGGAATCTGGAATAAAATCTTTCGTAGAAATATTTGTTACAGAAGACAAAACTATCACTCATGGTATTATAACGTAGTTTATATGTTACAGTATTTAAGGAATGAAAAAGAAATCACCACATATTTTAGGTTTTGATCTTGGTGGAACAAAAAGTTCAATTGGACGATTTGTGCAGGCAACATGGGAAACAGATGCGTACGAAAAGCTACCAACACATGCCGACCAAGGGTTTGATGCAGTTTTTGAAAATATGACGGCAACCATTACAAATTTTCTCACGCCCGAAACAGTTGCAATTGGCATTGGTATTGCTGGATTGCTTCAGCAACCAGAAGGTCGTCTTCTAGTGGCACCTCACATCGCAAACAGTGGTAACTATCCGCTTTTAGAAATGCTTCAAAAAAAATTCAGCATTCCCGTATTTGTAGAAAATGATGCTCGGTGTTTTACTCTTTCAGAAGCAACGCTTGGAGCAGGAAAAAATAAAAAAGTTGTTATTGGAATCACTCTCGGAACAGGAGTAGGAGGAGGAATTGTGATTGATGGAAAAATTTTTCGCGGAGCTCATGGTACCGCTGGAGAAATAGGACATATGCTTCTCAGGCCAGGCATGCCTCCGTATCACTCTACAAATACCCGAGGTGAAGTAGAACAATTTATCTCCGGCACTGCTATGGGCAAAAGATGTGAAGCAGCACAAAAACCCGAAGAATATTTAGAAGGAAATGCTTGTTCTTTTTTGCATCCCCAGCTGTTTCAAGAAATTGCTTGGCTTTGCACGAGCATTATTCATCTTGTAGATCCATCTATTATCATTTTTGGTGGAAGTGCAGGACGTGCGCTAAAGCCTCATATGCACGAAATATCTTCAGAATTACAAAAATGGGTTTTACCAGGCACACCCCTACCAACACTGACTACTGCGAAGCTTGAACATCCAGGCACCTTGGGCGCAGCATTACTCACCCAACAATAAAAATGGACACTCTACGCTACTCTATTAGGATTTTTTAGATACTGCTGAGCCGTAAAACTCATAGCCAGATAATCTTGAGCCGAATCTGCATACTGAGCATCATGATGTAAATCTTGATCAAGCCACAGGCGAGTAAACTCCGTCACATCTACTGCGCCCTCAAATCCATTATCTTTATTTTGCACAACGCCATTCTTTAATATTTTATATGTCCAATGCAAATGAGGACCTGTTGCATCACCAGACTTTCCCGATTTACCAATAGGATCACCCTGGTACACACGCTGCCCATTCGTCACAGTTGCTTCTGATAAGTGTGCCAAATAACTGCGCCTTGAACCATCGTCAATAATTACATGAAGACCGTAATCCTTGGTTCCATTATCTTTTACGGTTGCGGTACCGTCATGTGGAGCATACACCACCGTTCCTTCTGGAATTCCAAAATCAATTCCGTTATGTCCCTGCATTCCGTACGGTGCGTAGCTTTCAGCATTCTGTCCAAAACCTTGAGTGACAAGCGGATTGCCTGGGAGAGGAGAGAAAATCATACGAAGGTTGTAGGAATTAGATTGTAGGTTATAGACACGAACAAAAAACCTACAATTGCTACTCTACAACCTAACACCTACCACCTACAACCTATTGCCAATTTGCATGAAACGTCCCTTCTTTATCGATTCTCTTAAATGTGTGAGCACCAAAAAAATCTCTCTGTGCTTGGATTAAGTTCTGAGGAAGTCGATCTCGTTGAAATGTATCGTAATATGCAAGAGTCGCAGACATGGCTGGCACAGGAATTCCATTCGCAGTTGCGAGACCTATAAGTGTTCTCCAATTCTGTTGACGCTTTCCAGCGAATCGATTGAGGAGCTCTTTTTTCTCTCCTGTACCTTCTTCCGTAAGTGCGCTCTGAAAGATTGGCAGCAGAACAGAACGAATGATGCAGCCTCCTCTCCAAATACGGGCAATGTCGGAAAGATTGATATTCCACTGATAA
>CAZJPS010000029.1:0-13231 GCA_964548055.1 uncultured Candidatus Peribacteria bacterium | reverse complement strand
TTTTCCCTATAGGTTGGCATGTATAAGCCTTGTTTCTCTTTTTTTCCTCGCCACAACTCTCATTGACATAACCCTCCAATACCGTAGAATCTTTCTAGCAATTCCTTCGACACGGTCGATCGGTCGTCTCAGAGCGAGAAACTGAAAGAAGGAAAGAGCACCTCGCAGGCGGGATGCCTGCACATTACTTTCTTTCTTTCATTCGTATGGCTGATCAGCAGATCACCTGCCGCGATTGCGGCCAATCTTTCACCTTCACGGAAGGTGAGCAGCAGTTCTTTGCTAGCAAGAACCTCAGCGCTCCACAGCGCTGCAAGGATTGCCGCAATAACCGCAAGAACCAGCGCAACGCTGAGCGCGAAATGCACGATGCAACATGTGCAAAGTGCGGTAACGCTTGCCAGGTTCCATTCAAGCCTCGCCCAGTCGAGGAGGGTGGACGCCCAGTTCTGTGTCGCGACTGCTTCATGGCAGAACGCAACGCTGCATAAAAGTCGAGGTGATTCACTCACTATCGCTTTCAAAAAAACCCCCGAAAGGGGGTTTTTGTTTGGCACCAAAAAAATATGCGCGTTCTACTACTCGCCTGTACTCAGTAGCGCCCTTAAGACCCACTTCGCGCAACGTATTTCGGTGTACGTGTATGAACATACAGAACATTATGAATGTACTATTCCCATCAATGACGAACGTATCGCCATATCACCGTATTATCGAAATTGATTTTCTGCGCACCGTTGCGATTGTATTAATGATTATCTACCACACAGCCTATGATGTAACTGAGCTTTACGGATGGGATATTGATATCTTTGATGGATGGTGGAGAGTATTAGCACGAGGAGCTGCTATCCTTTTTCTCAGTCTCGTCGGGATTAGTTTTTCCGTATCGTGGAAAAGGACTGCACCATCCCGTCGTGATCGATATTTCTATCGAGGAGGCTTCCTGGTGGCATGTGGCCTCCTTGTGTCTACTGCCACATACATCGCAGATCCAGATACATATGTTCGCTTCGGCATTCTGCACTGTATTGGAGTATCTATGATCCTTCTTCCCTTCTTCATGTGGCTCAAAGAAGCATCTATTCCCGTTGGAATATTTGTTATGTGGATAGGGAGGTATGTAGGACACCTTTCATCCTCCACCTCGCTGCTTATTCCTGTGGGAATTACCCCTCTCCATTTTCGAACCGTCGATTATTTTCCTATTTTTCCATGGTTTGGAGTGATTCTTATAGGATGTGGTCTTGGACATTTTTTGTACGTGAGGCATTCGTTCGGCCTTCTTAGGAATACGCAGTGGGTGCACTGGACACTGTGGCCAGCCAGACACTCACTTGCAATATACCTGATGCACCAACCCATCATTCTAGTGGGAATGCGGATTATGTTCGGCAAACCAGGAGTATGAGTACCGAGGCATCAAATGTAAAACTCAAAAGCCAACTGAGTGTCCCTGTAAAAATATTCATTCCGCTCAAGAACTACACTTACCTCTCCTCCCGAGATCTATCTAAAACCCACATGCTTCATCTCGCAAGACTGTTTTCTTATTCTGGCAACAAACACTGATTTTTGCGTTGATTACAGGGGGGTACGCCCTTCTCTCCGGACACTCTTTTCCCTAGACTGTATCTGATGTCCTTTACGACTCGTCGCCTCAGTGGGGAAGGGTCTCTTCCTCCGTCTACTGGCCAAGAGATAAAAATAGGAATCAAAGCTTCCAAAGGCCTTTTTGGTTGGTATAAAAAGTGGAAAGAGAGGAAAAAAGAAGAGGAAACCAATAGCCGCCGTATGCGAATCCTTAAAAAGATCTGCATCATCTTGGTGGCGATCTTATTGGCAAGCATCCTTCTTGCCGGCACCGTGCGTGCTCTCATAGCGCTTCAAATCATTACGCCGCGGCGGATTTTATCGATCACTGCCGGCGATCTCCAGAAAGATGAAGACGGCTACATAAATTTCTTACTGCTGGGGAGCGGAGATAAGTCACACGACGGAGTAGATCTAACAGATACCATGATGATTGCGAGTATTGATCCCACAAAAACACACAGCGCTGTCCTACTGTCACTTCCTCGTGATTTGTATGCCATGAATACAGAAAAAATGGGGAAGGGACGCATTAATGCTTTGTACCGGGATTACAAAAGCTATCTGAGGCAGAAAGGTCTCTCTGCAGAAGATGCTTCTAGGGAGGCACTCAAAGAGCTTTCCCGGGAACTTGGGAAGAAGCTGGGAATTACTATTCAGTACACGGTGAAAGTGGATTTTATAGCGTTTGTGAAAGCAGTAGATACCCTTGGAGGGATAGATATTGATGTGCCCTACGATATTGTAGATACAGAGTACCCAGGCCCCAATTATACATACCAGACATTTTCTATCACGGCAGGCCCCCAACACATTGATGGTGAAACAGCACTCAAATATGCACGCAGCCGCCACACAACAAGTGATTTTGATCGCTCCGCTCGCCAACAACAGATTCTGAAAGCACTTGCTGAAAAAGCGAAAGAGGAAGGCCTTTTTAGCAGCCCCGGAAAACTCCTCTCTCTCTTTAAAATATTGTCTGAAAATGTGGAATCCACCATGAATTTTAGCGAAATATTGGGTACTGCAAAGCTAGGAGAAGAAGTAGATAAACAACATATCATTTCTGTACATCTGAATAATGAGGTTGGCTTTGGCGCTCTCATGCCTTCTCCAGGAGGATTTTTGTATAACCCACCCATGGCTCAGTTTAACGGCGCCTCTGTGTTATTACCTGAAGTAGTGGGGACCGAGCCTATGGGAAGTTGGCGGCAATTGCGTTCTTTTAGCTATTTACTCCTCAAAAAACGTGCCACATATCTAAGTGCACCTCAAATATTCATTCGGAATGCAGGGGCAAAAAGTGGCCTTGGGCGCATGCTTGGATTCGAGCTATCGCGGTACGGCTTTCCCGTATCAGATATCGATAATCTGAATGAAAATCCTAGTGATGAAGCAACAAAATGGCCCACATCTCATATCCTGTATAAAGTGGAAGCAGATAGGGGCGCAGCGGAATTCTTCGCCTCTCTTTTACACATTGAAGCCTCTATGGCTCCGCCGTCTATTCCCGTAGAAAAATTGGGTCAGATTACGATTGTCCTAGGAAAAGACTATGTGTATGAGCCAATACAAAGTCTTGTTCCAGCAGCGGAAGAACGCACTCTTTACAGTACTCCCTCTACCTCAGGTGCTGTCGTGCCCACCACCACAGATCCTACTGCTTCCTTGATGTCCCCCGCCCTTCCTTCTTCCTCACCTTCTTCCAGATGATGCCCCGCCAGATCATCGCTGAGGCGTGGAAGATTGCACAGCGAGAAAAACAGTTGAAGCGCTGGGGCTTTGCAGCTTCATTTTTTGCCACACTTTTAAATGTAAAATTGATTGGGTATCAGCTCTATTTTTTGCATGCCTACATGGTTGGCAACAAAGTTGGATTTTTTGATGATTTTATCTGGCTCTACTATTCGGTGCCTGTGTGGGCTTTTTTCACCATCGGCATCACTTTTGGAGTGTTGCTGCTTATTGAGTTCGTGATGCCCAATCTTACCAAAGGTGCCATTATTGGGCTTTCTGCCAAAGCACACTGCAAACAAGAAGTAAAAGGAGGCTTTGTGCTGGCGCTCTACAACTTTTTCCCCATGCTTGCCATTCACGAGTTTCTTGTCCTTGCAAGCTGGTCTATGGTGCTCACCATCTGCTCTCTCATTCTACGATATATTGAGGGGCAAATGGCAATTGCGATGGTGTGCTTTGTCATTTTTTTCTTTGTGCTTTCCAATATCCTCAAATTTTTCTTCAGCTTTGCTGAGCCTGCAATTGTCGTGCAAAAAGCGGGTATTTTTGAAGCGATGGGTCAGAGCTTTAAATTAGTGGTGAGCTATTTGGGTCGTGTGATGTTTTTACTCCTTCTTCTCTTTGTCATTTCTATTCGCATTATGATCAATACTATGATCATTCTTGTGATTCCTAGCATGGTGATTGGATTTGGTTTCCTACTCGGATTCGTGCTTTCCCCGGTACTGAGCTATACCGTCGCAGGAATATTGGGCATTGGATTGATTGTGGCTGCCAGTTACCTGTTTGCATATTTAGAAGTGTTCAAAGAAGCAGTATGGACAATTACATACATCGAACTAAAGAGAAATAAAGACTTAGATGTTATTGAATAAAAAAATCTGCCTCATATGCAAACCACGTCTTGGCGCGATTTTTTACAATCGCTGTAATATACGTCCATCGAACATTCTTCTCCTCTCGAAGGCAATATTTGGAAGCTGTACGCAGTTCGTTTTTGCCACGGCTTTGTGCTGTTTTTTCCAATCCTTATCTATTTCCTGCAAGAAAAAGGATTCTCGTACCAACAAATCTCTCTCTATCAAGCCGTAACGCTCCTCACGCAAGCAGCGTGGCAAATTCCATCGGGCTACATTGCGGATAGGTGGGGGCGAAAGCCTGCGATTGTGTTTGGTTCTGCTCTCAGTTTTTGCGGAGTTTTTTCCTATGCGTTTCATCCAACCATAACGGGGTTTTTACTGGGCGGCGTACTCACAGGAACGGGTTCTGCATTTCTTTCGGGTGCTATTGAAGCTCTTACGTATGAATCATTACCAGGGCATCGAACGCATGATTTTCGTCGTATATTTGGCATGCAATCTCTCCTTCGTTTTAGTGCAGAAGCAATTGCAAGCCTGCTTGGTGGAGCACTTGTTCTTATCCATCTGCCATTACCTTTCTTTGCAACTCTCATTCCTTATGCCTTTCTTATACTCTTTGCATTATTTCTTATAGAACCAACGAAGCACTACGAATACGAAGAGCACCATCTCCGCGCAATCATACGCATCGCTGACAGCGCTCTTCTGAAAAACAAAGCGCTGCGCGGCATCATCCTTTCCCATAGTTTTTTCTCTGCTTTTTGCATCACTCTTTACTGGTTTTCACAGCCGTATCAAAAACTTGTAGGGCTTCCCTTGTGGCTTTTTGGACTGAGCCATGCACTTGTTGTGGGATGTGGAGGCATTGCGTCCTCTCAAGTGCAAAGAATGCGACGTTGGATGAGTGATCGATACTTGTGGCTCAGTATTGTCATAGTTACCTCTGCAAGTTATTTAATTCTCGGGCTATTTCCATCCATCTTCAGTTTGATCTTTATCATAGTTGTACGTGTGGCCTGGGGATTTCTTGTGCCCCTGAATACCGACGTGATGAGCCACATGACAAAGGCTAAAGATCGCGCGACTGTTCTTTCTATTGCGGGAATGGGAGTACAGCTTGTGTGGTCATTCCTTCCTTTTGTATCAAGCATCATTGCAGATACGTACTCTTTACATACTGCGCTTCTCTTTCTTGGCATCCTGGGATTTATTGCCGCCTTCCCGCTTTCTCTGCTTCTTCGCCCAACGTGGAAAGCAACTGAAGCTATGTGATATTCAGCCGCAAGAATAAAAATAAGTTGTGTTCGCAAGCGTAGTTCTATTCTTGATCTTGACAGTGTACATTCGTACACCGTAAGCTGCGAAGGTCCTTCCGCTCTCCCTTATGGCTGATACTCTCACTCCTCATCAGAGAACCGTCCTCAGCTACATTCGCGATTTCCAAACGAAACGAGGCTACTCTCCTTCTTTGGCAGATTTGGCCATCGCATTTGGCGTACGTAGTAAGAATGCGGTCGCAAAAGTGGTGAATACACTCTTTAAAACGGGGCACTTAGAAAAAGATCCACGTGGACGCATCAAGATTTTTGAACAAATGCAGGAGACAGTAGCCAATGCCCTCTCTCTTCCTCTTTTCGGTCCTATTGCCGCAGGGTTTGCAGCACCGGTAGAAGAACAAGCGGAAGAAACTGTTACCTTAGAGGAATACCTGGTGCGTGATCGTGCCGCTACTTTCCTCCTTCGCGTGAAAGGCGACAGTATGATTGATGCCGGTATTCATGAAGGTGACTTAGTTGTAGTAGAGCGCGGTAAAGAACCAAAAGTGGGGCAGATTGTTGTAGGAGTTTTAGATGGTGAATTCACTCTCAAGCGCCTCAGAAAAGAAAAAGGGAAATTTATCCTGCATGCAGAAAATCCAGCTTATCCCGATCTCCATGCCATGAATGAACTAAAAGTAGCAGGCGTGGTAAGAGGTGTAGTACGGAAATATTAGAAATAAGGGGACAAAGGTTTTAAAGGGGACAAAAGGGACAAAGGTCCTGAGTCCTTTTGTAAAAACCCTTGTCACCTTTGTGGCCTTTATCCCCTTTGTCCCCTTCTCATGATCGCTCACATCGACGCCGACTCTTTCTTCGCGTCTGTTCTCGTCCGGCAACACCCCTCCCTCAAAGGCAAACCTCTCTTGGCACTTGGCATGGGTGGTGGATGCGTTATTGCTGCCAGCTATGAGGCGAAAGCCAAAGGAGTAAAAACAGGCATGCCCGTCACTGAAGCACTGAAGCTTGCACCGGGCGCCATCACAATGCCTTCCGACCTTCAAGAGGCAGGACTCGCTTCTGAGCAGATTGAAAAAATTTTAAGAGACGGCTGCTATGCCATTGAACAATATTCAATCGATGAATGGTACCTGGATCTCTCCACCTGCGTAGGTGGTAACCCTGTCGATGTGCATACATGGGGAGTGCAGATGCAGCAAAAAGTGCTTGATTGTACTGATCTCTCTGTATCTATTGGGATTGGACCCAGTAAATTACTCGCAAAAATGGCGGGAGAATATAAAAAACCAGCAGGAGTGACAGCCCTCTCCCCCGTCCCCTCTCCCGCAAGCGGGAGAGGGGTGGCCGAAGGCCGGGGTGAGGGTTTAACAGTTCTAGATATTGAACTATTTCTCCGTGATCGTCCTGCGGCCGCCATCCCTGGAATTGGGCGCCAACGGTCAGTACACACAGATGCTCATCATTGGAAGACAGCGTGGGACATTGCTACTGCTCCAACCGAAATGCTCCGCACACTGTTTGGAAAACAAGGCGAAGAAATACAACGCGAATTGCTGGGAGAATCTCTCTTTGCAGTGAACACCGGGCATGTGCCTCCCAAATCTATATCTCGTGCTCGCAGCTTTCGCCCAGAAAAAAAACCGCGCATCGTATGGGCACATGTACTACGCCATTGCGAATACACAGTCCTTAAAATGCGCAGGCACTCGCTTGCATGCCGTGGAATATCCGTATGGCTGCGCGATAGTGATTACAATTATAAAAGCGCACATGTCTCTCTGCCTCAACCCATAACAACGGAAGAAGCACTGCAACCGTATATACGAAAATGCTTACTCACTCTCTATAAAAAGAATACAGCCTACACACAAATAGGCTTGGCTCTGTGGAAACTTTCAGATCAAGGTCCTGCCCAATATTCTCTATTCGAGACAACTGATCGCATCTGCCGAGGGGAAGACCTGCAAGAAACACTGGATAAAATCCACACACGCTTCGGCAGAAATGCCATTACACGAGGAGCGGCGCTTCCGGTGAGAACGGGGACCTCAAGATCGCTAGAATTGTCGACATACGATTAATACTGAAATCTAGATCTATGGTCACAACATTCATGGCAACAGTGGCACAGCCACAATGCCTACGACGAATGGGCTTGAACCAGCGATTACAAACGCTGTAAAAAAATAAGAAGAATTGCGTCGTATAAACATGCTCAGCTCCTACCTCCTCTCAAAAACAGAGCAAAGCGCCTCTAGAGTAGAAAAAATGGTGCCATCTACTTTTAATTATCCATAAGCCAAAAATCCATTCTGACCTCTGGCAGAACACCCCCTCTATTTTAGCGTGTTTAATCGCTCTTCAATCTTCTTTAATTTCTCCACCGTTGTCTTCTCTTTCTCTCGTTCCATCTCTAACACTTTTGTAGGAGCATGTGCTACAAAGGATTCATTGTGCAATTTTCCCTGTATCCCTTTCAGGAATTTCTGGAGTTGTTCCTTTTCTTTTTGCAGGCTCGCTTTCTCTTTGTCTTTATCAATCAGTCCCTTCAAAGACAAATGCACTTCGATTCCTTTTAAGAACGCACTTGCAACGTCTGTGTATTTTCCTGGCTTTGTTTCTACGGTGAGACTTCCCACTTTTCCAAGCATGCGAATGCGATCTTGCTGGCTTTCGAGTACATCAGAGTACTCCTTGCTCACCACAATAATGTCTACTTCCTTTTTGGGTTCCACACTCTGATCGGTTCGCAATTTACGAATAGCAGTAATGACCTCAATAATCATCTGCAGATCTTCATATGACTGAGCGTAGTCACTGGAAGCATTCACGATTGGCCACGCTGTGCGAATGAGATCGCTCGCATCTTTTGCTTTTACCTTGCTCCACAGTTCTTCTGTTACAAATGGACAGTATGGATGCAGAAGAGTGAGGATGGTACGCAGAGCGTGGATGAGAACCCCAATATTTGCTTCGCCCTTGGAGAGTTCCAGATACCAATCACAGAAATAATCCCACACAAAGGAATAGAGCTTATCCCCCACTTCGCTCAAACGATACTGCTCAAGTCCGTCTGTGACATCCGCCACCAGTTTTTCCAGCGCATGGATGAGCGCCTTGTCGGCTAATGTTCGTGCTTCAAAATGTATAACTTCCTGTGGGTTTTCGGATGCCTGTTCACACTGCATTAATATAAAGCGCGATGCATTCCACAATTTATTCACGAAGTTCCTGTATCCTGCGATCTTCTCTTCGTAGAGCCGCGAGTCGTTACCAGGGCTTTGACCCACGATCATGGAAAGACGCAGAGCATCAGCACCGTACTTACTGATCATATCCAGCGGATCGATCATCGTATCCGGATCCGATTTACTCATTTTGCGGCCATCGCGCGTGCGGATGAGACCGTGCAGATACACGGTATCAAACGGTACCTGGCCGTACTCTAATTCTTTCAGTGGTCCTGTGACGTACGTCGTCATCAAAATCATGCGCGACACCCAGAAGAAAAGGATGTCGTACCCCGTTTCCATGACATGGGTAGGATGAAATTTCATAAAATCAGGGCTGTCGAGCAGTAATTCTTCAAAAGGAACCGAAAAATCTTTGGCAAGTTCAGAATCTATGAGCGTACTCCACGTCCACATTGCAGAACTAAACCATGTATCGAGCGTATCGGGATCTTGCCTCCATTCTGATCCTACGGGCGGCTGTGTCCCTACATGAATTTCCACGCCCCCCTTATCTTCTCTATACCAAACAGGTACTCTATGTCCCCACCAAATCTGGCGAGAGATGCACCAGTCACGCAGGTTATCAATCCAATGGAAATACGTTTTCTCAAATCTCTCCGGAATAATTTTAATGAGCCCCGTGTGCACCACTTCCTGCATTACTTCCTTTAAGCTCATTTTCTTTCGTTTCCACGATACCACTTTCTTATTCACATCAATGAACCACTGCTCTTTAATCTGTGGCTCAATCTTCCCTTTTCCTCGCTGGCTGAGGGACACATTATGGACGTAGTCTTCTTTTACGGAGACGAAGAGACCTTTCGATTTTAATTTTTCCACAATCAAAGGCCGCGCATCTTCAATTGGCATACCTGCAAATTCACCAGCAATAGAAAGGAGCTTTCCTTCAAAATCGATCACTTGGACTTTATCCAGATCATGACGCTCTGCAATCTCAAAGTCGATCGCATCGTGCCACGGAGTGATGGTCATTACGCCTGTTCCAAACGTAGGATCCACTGCTTTATCTTTAATGATCGTGGCCCTCACAGGACCGTTAATCCACTCTGCTTCAAATTGATCCCCATGTTTGTATTGTGCGTATCTCTCATCATCTGGATGCATCACCACATATTTATCGCCAAATTTTGTTTCGGGGCGAGAAGTGGAGATCTGGAATGGTCCGTACTGGAATGTATAGAAAGGTTCCGTGCGCTCTTCATATTCTATTTCATCATCTGAGACCGTCGTCTGAAGTTTAGGATCCCAGTTCACAATGCGGTGCCCACGGTAAATAAGACCATCTTTATACATCTTCACGAATACTTCGTTCACGCAGCGATTGAGAGTGGGATCCATCGTGTATCTCTCTCGGCTCCAATCGCAGGAGGAACCCATTTTGCGCACCTGGCTGCGAATAGTCCCGCGGCTGCTTTCTACAAATTCTGCAATTCTCGTAAGCAGCTTCACTCGTCCGAGAGTTGCACGTGGATCTTTCATCTTCTCTTCTTTCTGAATTTTTTTAATCACCACGCTCTCCGTTGCAATAGCGGCATGATCTGTACCAGGAACCCAGAGTGCTTCTTTCCCCTGCATGCGTGCAAACCTGATAAAAATATCTTCCAGCGCCAGCATGACGGCATGCCCCAAATGGAGCTGCCCTGTAGCATTGGGCGGAGGCATGCTTATAGTGAAAGGCTCTTTGTTGCTTTTGTTATCCGCCCTAAAGGCACCGCTCTTCTCCCACATGGCATATATACGATCCTCCGTAAAACGAGCTTCGTAAGCCTTTGGAAGCGGCTCTCGGGGCGCTTCTCCACCTGTTTGGTGCGAAGGCTCATGTTCCATGCCGGAGGGATCGGAGGCTTTTTTGTGCACGGAAAAAGCTTAAAGCTTTGCGCTGTGGGCCGAAAGAGGAAACGGTTGCTAGATCTTCTAAAATTTCAAAAAAAATAGCCGCCTCTTGCGAGGTCGGCCATTCGTTAAAGAGAAAGAGCAGAGCTGCACGTTTTGCAACATGCAAAGCCGGAAGTTTATACAGGATTAAAAATATCAATGCAAGAGAAACTCAACATTCTTTCTGTAGGATTATATTTTTCCTGTTCGCCAGACAATTATAAAACGTGGATAAAATGGCTTTATATAGCTTTAAAAGTGGTATCATGAACGCATGGCTATCGAAAAAGCAATCCATGTACTCAACACTGCTGTCACCGCTCCAATCGCGGGTGGGCTGAACCTGCTTGGGATTGGCATCTTAGGTGTCAGTGCCTGGGCAACCGGCATTGTGATTGCCAAAGGTATTCAGAAGTTTAGAGAAGAATTCCGAAAGGCATTAAGTTTTTAGATACAAAAATCTATTCGAATAAAGAATCAACGAGTACGCCAATAAACGGCTATAATTGTTATATGCCCACCTTCGACTTTGCATGCCAAAAATGCACACACGTATTTGAATACACACGCCCATTTGGCAGTACCATAAAACCTGCATGTCCACTGTGTAAGAGCAAGCGAGTGGAGAAGCTTTTTTCGGCCCCTGCGATCGTTTTTAAAGGGGAGGGATGGTACAAAACAGAAGGGAGGGCAATGCCCAAAAAAGAGAGCCCGGCCGCAACGGAATCACACTCAATCGCAGACAAAAAATCCGAAACCGGGGCAGCTGATACGCCCTCAAAAGCTGCAAAAGAACCTACACCGAAGACCCAGAAAAAGGCTTCTACAAAAGCAAAAGATGGAGTATAATACGGAGAAGGTATTCCGCTTCTATGCACGGAGAAAAAAGACCCTCTCGGCATGTCCTACGCTTCCTCGAAAAGCTGACGGCTCTCCCGTATAGCGCACTATTTTCTGTGTTGGCCATTATGGTGGTGGGCTTCGGATTTACCTATTGGGTACTCAGTTTTCTTCATCCAGAACACAGTATTACAGGCCTTCAGGGAATGGATCCTCTTCCCCGATTTGGAAATAGCATTTATTTCAGTACGGTCACTACAACAACGGTGGGGTACGGAGATATGGTTCCTTTAGGATTTTCCAAAGCTCTTGCAGCCATAGAGGCAGCTCTTGGCTTCTTTATGCTTGCCGTGTTTGTGACAAAACTCGTGTCCTTTAAAACAGAAATTGCCACTCAAGAAGTACATACATTGATGTTCGAAAATAAATTTCACCATACGCGGGAAGGACTTTTTACAACAAGAAAGGACTTTGATTCCATCATCTACGAATCTCAAAAACACCATGCAATAGCGGATGATTCCTGGGATAAAATGGCAATAGCCTATTGGGAAATACAGCGCTTACTCGAAGGAATTCCCCTCTTTTACGATGATCGGTACGACCTCTATACCATTGATACAAAGCGAGAAAAATTGCTCCTAGAAGCCGTGCACAGGACTCTGGAGCGCTTGGAACGAATGCTTGCGACGTTGGATATGGAAAAAGTGAACTGGCGCCACCACGAGCGTAATGATGTGGAACTGGATGAGCTGTTGGCGTGTGCGCGTTCAATTTTGCCCATTTGGCAAGGAAAATCTCCCCATGAGCACGATGAATGGTTCACAAAAATACATAAAACTGTGGAATTACTAGAGAAAAAACGCAAGGAGCAAGGTGTACACACGGAGTAAGTACTACAAAAAACGGGCCCAGAGCAGATGCCGTGAGCCCGGATTTGAGTGCGAATATATTATCGGCGTGGGCCTCTATTAAACCCTCCTCCGCTTGGACCGCGGCGCGGACCTCCAAATCCGCCTGCGCGTGGTGCCGGAGGAACGAAGCCTTCAGGTGGAGGTGTCATTTGCTTGAGTGAAAGACGAGTCTTACCTTCAGCGGCATCGTACTCAATCACTTTTGCTTCCACTTCCTGGCCCATCTGGAGGATGTCTTCCACACGCTCGGTGCGGCCCCACTGGAGCTCAGAAATGTGGATCATGCCATCTTTGCCGGGGAGGAATTCTAGGATCGCACCTACACCATCGATGATGCGGATGATTTTGCCTTTGTACACCTTGCCCACTTCAGGCTTTTCCACGATTCCGGCAATCCATGCCTTGGCTTTCACCATCGCTTCTCCGTTCACGGATGTGACGAAGATCAAACCGCTATCTTCGATATCAATCTCTACACCCAGTTCACCGGTGATCTTCTGAATCATTTCTCCACCTTTACCAATAACGAGGCGAATATCTTCAGGATCAATCTGGATGGTTTCAATTCTTGGAGCGTATGGACTCATCTCTTTGCGTGTTTCAGGCAAGGCCTTAAGCATCACTTTCAGCACTTCCATACGACCGGTCTTTGCACGGTCCAATGCTTCTGCAAACACGTGATCGGGCAAACCTTTAATTTTGATATCCATCTGGATGGCCGTCACTCCCTTTTCTGTACCGGTTACCTTGAAGTCCATATCTCCACCAAAATCTTCTTCGTCTTGAAGATCGGTGAGAATTACGTACTGATCCTTGTCTTCGTCGCTCATAAGACCAAGTGCGATTGCAGACACAGGCGCTGCAAGTGGTACGCCTGCTGC
>CAZJPS010000028.1:0-13500 GCA_964548055.1 uncultured Candidatus Peribacteria bacterium | reverse complement strand
AACACCGCACGCATTTTTCTACGTTCCGTGAACGCGAAGCATTTGTAGAGTATGTGCAGAAACTTGTGACCGATTTTTATGAGAAAAAGTGCAGCGAGTCTGATCGGGAAACGGTTGCTCGGGCCGAGAGCATCATCACGCTTCGTAGTATAGATGCCCACTGGATGGATCACATCGACGACATGTCACATTTGCGTGAGCAGGTAGCTTTCTCAGGCTACGCGCAGCGCGATCCACTCATCGAGTACCAGGATCAGGGCTTCCGCCGTTTCCAGATTTTGCTGAACAATATCAGTTCAACAATCGTGCGCACGCTCCTCCAGGCGGATTTTGCACAATTTAAGCCTCAGGCGATGGTGGTGATGGAAGGAGATGAAAGTACCATAGAAAATCTTCATACGAATGCAGATGAAATTGCAGCTGAATTAGAAGGTACAGCGCCCATTGCCACCGTAGGAGTGAGGGAGCCTATGGGAACTGGCGCAAAGCCCATGGTGCGTCCTGCACAAGGTGGTGCGGGTGTAGCTCAGCAAAAGATTGGCAGAAATGATCAGTGTTTTTGTGGGAGTGGGAAAAAGTTTAAGAAGTGTCATGGGAAGAATGCGTAGTGAGAGCGGGTGGAGGGTTTTTAGTTTGTAGTTTTTGGTTTTTAGAAAGAGTACGTTCGACTTTTTCTTGACGTCTTAACTGTTTTCGCTAACGTAACGCCTTCTTCAATTATGAGCCTTTCCAGTAAAATATTAACGCGCACGGTTCGTGAAAAAACTGCTCCAACCCCACGGAGGATGCGTGGATTAGTTGATCATGGAGTGAAGGCAGTGGGTTTAGAGCATGTGCCTGCTATGAGAGAACTCCTTAAGGAACTATTGAGGTGTTGCACAGTGCAGGCCCATTTTGATGCCTTTCGTGGTGCTCAAAAAGGTATTACAGATCCTGACATTCAAAAAACACAACAGGCAGAATTTCTCGATTTTGGTTCCATTCCGAATATTACTAAAGCAACAGCAGGGCGCATACGTAGTATAATTTTAGATACTACACCTGGTCAGCGTCGGAAATTCTATGAAGGTTTGCGTGATAAGCAATGGGGTCTTCTCTTAAAAATAATAGATCGCGCGATGACGGATGGGGAAAATTTGAGCCAGGATGAATTGGCAGAAGCGGCGCGCTTTCGGCTGATGGCATGGTTGCCGCCTCACCTGTACGAAATCATCGATCCCCTTATGAAGGAATGGAAATATGAACAAAAAAGATCCGAAGTTCGTATTCTCTTTCCTGATACATACTCGAAGGAGTGCGCAAAAGAGACAGCAATGCTCGCTCAAAAAAAGAAAATTCAATCTATGGATATAGTAAGTTTAGAATATATTCTTGCTCACTTTGGAGCATCTCCAGCTGCTTTTGAAGAAATATGGGTGATCATGGAGAACATTGAAATGGAGGAAAGAGCGAAAAAAGAAGTGCGCCTTGCCCCTGTACCTGAAGATATCACTCGTGTAAGTAAGCCTGTTTCAGAGAAGCCCGAAAAAAGTACAAAGAATGCTTCTACTGATTCTCCAAAAAAGCAGTACCGCAAGGTGAGTGCCGCAATGGCGAATTGTCAGGCATATGTTGACACTCTTTTTGCAAGTACGACTCCACTTGCACCTCATGTGCAGGAAGAAATAGCTGAAGCGGAAGATGTAGTAGGAAACAATGCTGCCCGTGCATTTAAAATTGCAAAAGAGGCTCTGGCTCACAATAGAAATGGAACACCAGAAAAACACCATGAACTATACACAAGAATTGCAAGAGCGATGTATGAAGACCTTGTTACAACCGGAGCTCGTGTGCAATCTTTGTATAGTAAAGCTCCTGGCAAAGGAGATATTCGTGAGCGTGCAACAAACCTCCTTCGGAGCTTATGCTCTATAGAAAGACGAGCATACGACACGTTCAAGACAGTCTGTGGCCCCGAAACTGAGGGGAAGAGTGGCAGTATATATGCTGCTCTCAGGCAAGGTATTACGGGTTTATTTCTTAGATCTCTTGATGATAGCGAATTCAGCCGCAATAAAAGTAAAAGTGACAACAAAGATCGCCGTGTAGCACGCACAGAAATTGTAGGTGCCATTCGCGAAGCAGCGAATACGGTGGCTGGTATGCAGGAAGAAAGCGACCCTGTATCTTGCCAGGCTTTTGTACGAGAAATCTGCACAGCAGCTGAACGTGTTCTGCCTTTACTCAATCCACCCGAAGATGTGTCGCAAGATGAGTTTGAACTCCCTGAATACGGACTTCTTACTCTTGGTGCTGCATGCCCAGCTATACAACTAACCCAGATCATGAAGGTCGGATCCTCAAAGCCGATCACGCATTCTACGAGCTACACGCCTTCTAAGGCAGAACAAGTACATATTACTGTTACTGATAGTGAAAGTTCTCTGCAGCTAGTTCTTCCAACTTTAGGCAAACCCCCTTGCTTACCTGGTACCTATGTCCCTCTTGATGCTGTGTTCAATCCAGCCAGTGAAGCAATGAAAGAAGCATATGGACATGCGAAAATTGCTCGCATACATATGAAGTTTTGTAGAGATGCACTAGGGGATACACAGCTAACACCTTTGTTTCCTGCCATGAAACAATTCGATGTAACACCTCATCTGGTATCTATCATGGATTTTGAGAACCAACTCATTACACAAGTTTTTATATTTGATGAAGAAAAGGCGATTGCTCTTGGTATTCAGGTGCAGCCTATACCAAATGAAGTTCGTGCACTTCTGGAAGAAGTACAATTAGATATTCCACAGAATGCGTGTGTAGTGCCAAGGATTGTACCCTCTGTCCCAACTCGTTCAGAAATTCCTACTGGAGAAGCTCTACGTAAGGGTGTGCGGGACTTTTTTACAAAAATTGGTGTGACCATTTTTCCGCTGAAAAAAGCAGAATCATTGCTGGCAAAAGCCGGAGTATCTTTGGAAAGAGGTCGTAAACATGGAAAGGCGATTGATACAAATGGCAGAGCAAGAGCGGTTGGAAACAGGATATTTACAGAAAATCAAATGCCCAAGGATTTTCTGATTGATCTCCTTCTTCGTGAGCAACACTCTCACTTAGAGCCGGTTGGTGATCTACAGGCTTTCTATGAATGGATTCAGGAAGATGGGTTATATGAGAATTTATAAAATCTCTGAACAGATCATCTAAAAACTACCAACGAAAAACTAAAAACCTCCAAAACTTTGCTATGCTCACAATAGGCCATGTCTTTTAGCACCCCCATCACCGGCCACAAGCCCCAGCTCTCCTCCCTTCGGGAAGACATTGATCGTGGGAACGTGGCGCATGCGTATCTTTTTACGGGGCCCAAGCATGTGGGAAAGTTCACAGTTGCCAGGTGGTTTGCAGAGGAATTAATTGCGAGGGGAGTGGATGATAATGACAATGAACGAACAAGACAGCAGGTTCAGAAACTCATTCATCCGGATATTTTGGTGCTTGATAAATTATGGATGGAGGATATTTCTGAGGACTGGGATCTGATCGCACAGTTTTCTAATGTGCCGCAGGAGCACCGCAAAAAAGCAAAATCGAAAACGGATACCATTGGGATTGATGATATTCGAGCGCTTCAGGAGCGGATGCATGAAGTGGGGCAGGGGCAGTATAAGTGCTGCCTTGTTCGTTCGATGGAACGAATGCAGGATGAAGCGGTGAATGCGCTTCTTAAAATTTTGGAGGAACCACCGGATGGGTCCGTATTTATTCTCACCACAGAATCTCTTTCTTCGCTGCTTGCTACGCTTGTTTCTCGCGTACGCGTTACACGATTTTCGCGAGTGAGCCAGGATGATATGCAATTGCTTTTAAAAGGAGTACCAGCCGATGATCAGCGTTTTATTCTGGATCTGGCACAGGGCGCACCCGGTGTGGCTGTCCGATTACGAAACGATCCCGATGCGTTACGCATAGAGCGCCAAGTACACGGTCAAGCTTCGAGTGTGTGGCACGGAACCTCGCTGCATGAACGGCTGAAGATTTTAAGCCCACTCCTGCAGCGTAATCCCGAAGGCGAAAAACTCTTGTTCCATTTAGCTCTCACCTTACGTGATGATCTTTCATCGCTTCCCAGTGCTCACGCCCGATCCTTTCAAGATCTTGTGCGGGGATTGGAAACCAATGCTTCCAGGCCGCTTCTGGTGCAGAAATTTGCTATGAGTATATAAGCAAAAGTGGCTTAGTCTTGCCGCTTCCGTACTACTCTGGTACCTTTACCTGCTGTTACACGTATTGTGCTGTATATCCTCGTTCTCACAGGCTCCCTCTTGGGTATCCTGCTCCTCTTCGGAGCTCGTACTCTCCTTCGTAATCGGGGTATTCGTAGGTTTGTACGGAGTGTGAAACAGCGCTTTCAGTTTGCCGAAGAGAGAGGAGCGGTATTGATTGAAGAGAAGAAGGTGATAAAGCCCCGAAAAAGCCCACGTATTTCTGCAATCGAAATGCAGCAAGTACGTTCACTGATTCATCAGGCAGAAAAAGCCATCAGCTTACATAAATTCGAAGATGCAGAACGTCTCTTTATTCAAGCCCTTACTATCCAACCTCAGGCTTACGATGTACAAGCGATGCTTGCAAAGCTCTATCTTTCCACGAGTAGAGAAAATAAAGCTGAGGCAATGTACAAAGAGCTTCTGGTGCACAAAGATGATGTGTCATTTCATAGTAATTTGGGATTAGCATATTACAAACAGGGGAAATTCGTAGAGGCGTGCCAGTGTTACCAAGAAGCTTTGAATCGTGATCCACATACACCAGAAAGATCGTCGGCTCTCGGCCGTGCATGTATTGCTGCAAAGAGATATGAAGAAGCAGCTGCGCTTTTGGAAAAGGCAAGCCAGCGAATGTCTAAGGATACAGATCTCCTCCGCCTGCTTGCCGATTGCTACATGCAATTGGGAGTGCCCGAAAAAGCGGAAGAAGCGTATAGGAAAATTAATAAACTCGAACCATATGACGAAGAAGTGAAAGCGAAGTTAGTGTCGCTGGCACGTGTTTAGGGAAGGGATTAGGGCTGAGGATTAGGGACTAGGAAATGACATATAAATGTCCTTCCGATTCTCTTTCATGTGTCCTAGTCCCTAATCCCTAAAACCTAGTCCCTAATTCTTAATATTCAATAATTTCAACAGTCACATCTCCCTGCACTTCACTCTGGCAACTGAGCCTATCTGGATCTTCCGTCACTCCCATGTTTTCCTCGCGGTCATTACGAGGGCTTAGGTTTTCCATGCCTGCTTTCACTTTGCACATGCAGGTCGTGCAAAAGCCGTTACCACCGCAGGCATGTTCCATGGGTATGCCATGATCCAGAGCGATCTGTAAAATTTTCTGTCCAGGTTCGGCTTCTACTTCTGTACGTTGGCCGCTCACGATAAATGTAACTTTGGGCATGGGGAGAGCACTAGAATACTAGAATACTGAGGCACTGAGGAGGGGCTTATGGTGCCTTTACGCTGCTTTGCGCTCAGTTTCTTTAAAAGGGGCTTCAGGAGGAGTATCCAGAATGCCTTTTAAGAGCTGGTTCTTATTTCCTTCTCGCAAGGCATGAATAGTTTCATGTACTTTATTATCTTCCGGCAACTTACTGCCAGTTTCTTTCGCTGCATCAGGATTTTGAGGTTCCATTTCTGGGGTGAGAGGACTCATAGGTGTTGTGGGTATTTGTTATATTATAACATAATATAAATTAATTAGCAAATAGCACTTTACCCTCTATACTGCACTCTATGTCTGGTTCACCCCTCCTCACCGTTTCCAATCTTCGTCTTTTAGTAGAAGGTAAAGAAGTTGTGTCTGGACTTAATATTCATGTTCGAACCGGCGAGATACACGTTATTATGGGGCCGAATGGATCGGGGAAATCCACGTTTGTGAATACGCTGATGGGCCATCCAAAATATGAAGTGAAAGGTGGCTCCGTCGAATTTATGGGAAAAGATCTGCTCTCACTCGAGCCATCGGACCGCGCATCGTTGGGTTTATTTTTAGCATTTCAATATCCCAAAGAAATTGCAGGAGTAACGCTCCGGAATTTTTTGTTTGCCGCGTATTCTGCGCAGATGAGGAAGAGAAAACCCGATGAGAAAAAGTTATCGCCTCTCAAATTTAAAAAGCTTCTAGAAGAAAAAATGAAATCACTACACATGGATCCTTCGTTTGCAGAAAGATCCCTCAATCAAGGATTTTCGGGTGGGGAGAAGAAGAAAGCGGAAGTATTGCAGATGTCGATTTTGGAACCATCCCTCGCATTACTGGATGAGACTGATTCGGGCTTGGATATTGATGCTCTCAAAATTGTTGCGGAAGGCGTAAACCGCCTCCGCTCGCCACATTTTTCAGCCATCATCGTCACACACTACGCACGGATCCTGGATTACATCGCTCCCGATTACGTGCATGTGATGGTGAAAGGTGCCATTCGCGAGTCAGGGGATATGTCGCTGGCACGTCAGTTAGAAAAAGAAGGATATGCGAAGTATGGAGTGAGAGAGGAGACTAGTATCCGCCTGCATGTGCAGTGAGGATGGTAGAATTTACTCATCTTGTTCAATCTTTGTTACCATTCTGGCTATTGCGAGTTGCAGTAGAACTTGAGTATGTGCGCACACGTCGTGGTAATGATTATCTGCCAAATGCATTGTTATTTTGCCATCGCATTTTTCACGTAGAGGGCAATCTTCAGGGCAAGAATCTTTTTTATTGCTTATAGACATACTGTTGATTGGAAAATAAAGGAATTTAGTGTGCCCGAATAGATTATTGTGTCCATGTGCGAGTGTGGCAAAGTGGCCACAGATAATTTTTTTGTTATTCACAACACAAAATCTGAGGAATGAGGTGTTACGGACAGTGAAAAATATCCAACTGCATTTTGTAAAGATCTGAACACAGTATCTGCTCTTTATGGAACAAATCCAGCAGAGTAGAGTGGTTTCTATGTCTCATGAATCCCATTCTGACTTGTCCGAAGTTGCTATATTGCTCCGTAATCACATTCCAACATGGATGAATGATGTAAGGCATTGCATTCCACCACGTGCTTCCGCTCAAAGAGATGTTGCTGTACTTTCGTTTGTTCAATTTCTCATTGATGATGCCATCCGCCTGCAGGCCGAGCTTGGAGAATCTAAAGAGTTACTTCGTCATGCAGACGACATCCGTCGGCATATAAATGATATACTTCTGGGCTGGCCTAAAAAGCACGTATATATGTATTTTAGGGATAAGAATAATTGAGCCCACTTACTTTGGCTCCACATCAATAATCTTCCCCTTTGCCTCATTTTTTACGTTTTCGGGTGTTATATGCAGCGCAAGCATGAGGAGAAGATAAGGGACAAAAAGGAGATCATCTACCTGCCCTACAATGGGGAAAATATCGGGCAAAATATCCAGTGGCCAAATGAGGTACAAAATGGAAAGAAGAGGCAGTGCTTTTGCAAGCCCCGGCGTACGTTTATCTTGTACTACTTTCCAGTAGAGCTGGATCATCATCCAGTAACGTTTGAGGTAGTTCATAGGGCTAGAATAGAATAGAACTGCATCCTACACGCACTCCCGTGGAGTGCTATCTTTTTGTATGCGAAGTTCCGTTTGAGGAGAAGCCATTGAGGTGAAGCGTATCACTGTTGGAATTGGGAAGAACAGTGGAGGCTTCGTGAATGCGCATGGGGTGTATACCACGGAGCACGTGGCTTTTTGCAACAACATCGAATGTTTTGGAGAGCTCATGTTCTATATTGCAGTAAATAGAAACGACAAATTTTCCCCCAGGCACAAGTGCCTCCCGCACCGCATGAAAAATTTCATCTCGCATTTTTCCCATTCGTGAAAAAGGGAGGCTGGCAAATACAATATCCGCCTTCATTCCTCCCCAATTTTTTTGTTGAATGGGATGCAAGTCCATAGCAGAACCATTCACAATATCTACACGTGGATCAGAATTAACGCGGCTTGCATACTCTGCAAAGCGGGGATTGAGTTCTATTCCTAAGTACCGTCCACTAGAAGGAAGCATGCCTATGTGCCCAGGGAAGCGAGGCTTATTGATAGTCAGTTGCCGTGGCAGCCTCCCTGTTCCCGTGCCCAGCTCTATCACATTCCGTACATCATCTCGCACATACTCACTCAGCGCTTTCACTGTTTTCCAGCTCATGGGAAACAGGGCACAGATGGATTGAGAAAGCACAATATCTTTGGCTCCCTCCGAAGCAAACAGCCAATATTCCTCTATGCGTTCTTTCAAGCTCATAATTTGGAATTGTAGCGAAGAAGTGGTGTTAGCAAAGCAGTTCATCAGCATGTTGTAGTGAGCTTGTCGAACCATGCACGCGGTTCTGCAGCAAATGACGTTCGTAGCTCTACCGAATGGGCCGCATGTTGCTCTTCAAAAAGCTCAGGGCGTGGTGCCTAATGTGTATTTTTTGCCAAAAATACCCACAAGAATCCTCTAATCCTCTATACTCTCCCCATGGACACCTCCGCCTCTTCAGCGACCGACGACAAGGCTATCTTTAGCGGTCTTTCGCGGGAAATTTTTGATACTGCAAATCCTTCGCCGTACGCGGATGGCGTAAAAAAAGGCGTGAGCGAAGAGCTTGTGAGAATGATCAGTTCAGAAAAAGGCGAACCGGAATGGATGCTCCAGCACCGCTTGGAATCCCTCAAAATTTTTAGAGAAAAACCGATGCCCACATGGGGAGCGGATTTATCGAAACTCGATTTAGACAATATCATCTACTACGCTTCTTCCGGAGCTGCGAACACAGATGATTGGGGTGAAGTGCCCGCAGATATTCGCAAGGTGTACGATCGCTTGGGAATTCCGGAAGCGGAGCGGAAGATGCTCGCGGGTGTGGGGGCTCAGTATGAATCCGAAGTGGTGTATCACTCGCTGAAAAAAGAGTGGGACGCGCTAGGTGTGATCTTCTTAGATATGGATGATGCGCTAGCGCAGTATCCGGAAATTGTGCAGAAATATTTTATGAAGTGCGTGCCAAATACGGATCACAAATTTGCTGCCTTGCATGGGGCGGTGTGGTCTGGCGGAACATTTTTGTATGTTCCTAAAGGTGTACAAGTGCGTGACCCTCTGCAGGCGTACTTCCGCATGAATGCAAAAAATATGGGTCAGTTTGAACACACGCTGATTGTGGTAGAAGACGGTGCGGATGTGCATTACATCGAGGGGTGCAGCGCGCCAAAATATGGCTCTCAGGGCCTGCATGCGGGCCTGGTAGAAATCTTTGTGAAGCCAGGTGCTAAGTGCCGATACTCATCAGTCGAAAACTGGAGCAGGGATACGTATAACCTCAATACCAAGCGCGCGATTGTAGACAAAGATGCCGTGATGGAGTGGATAGGGGGCAACATGGGAAGTGGCGTCACCATGCTCTATCCATGTTCTGTATTAGTGGGAGAAGGAGCCCGCTGCGACCATATGGCAATTGCCTTTGCGAATAAAGGACAGTGGCAGGACACAGGCGCGAAGGTGTTCCACTTGGCTCCTCATACCAGTTCCAAAGTGATTTCTAAATCTATTTCCAAAGATGGAGGAGTGGCGGTGTATCGGGGCCAATTAAAAGTGGCACCTCACGCTCATGATTGCATCGCAAACGTAGAATGTGATGCACTTCTTCTGGATGAAGTGAGCCGCACCGATACGATCCCCGATATTCAGATTCGCAATAACGATGTCACGATCGCACATGAAGCAACCGTTGGAAAATTAAGTGAAGAAGACATGTTTTATTTGATGAGCCGTGGTATCCCCGAAGACGAAGCAAGAGCGATGATCGTGAATGGTTTCATTGAGCCCATTGTGCGCCTGCTTCCGCTTGAGTATGCAGTGGAGATGAACCGGTTGATCGAGCTAGAAATGGAGGGGAGTGTGGGTTAGGGCACGAAATGTGCAAGTGTGCATACATCTGAGGGATGCCCTCAGGAAGAGATGTCGCTAGACACTAATGAGAATTTTATGTATCATTACAACACAAATTTAACTAATGGGAATAATCATTTGTATGGAAAAATCTAATGAGAAAGCTCAAACGAGCGAAGAACTGCAGAGGCGTATTGATGCGTGGCATGATCTATGTCGAGCTTTTCCGGGTTTGGTGGAGGGTCAAGAATCAGAGTCATATACACACGAAATAAAAAGGCTTCGTGAAATGACAGCTGAAAATATCTACCAAATTTTGCATCTACAAGATCAAGATCCACATGCTGCATTTGAGTTTCCCTACAATGAGAAACTTCGTGGTATGAAAGGATTTCATTACATGCTTTTTCTTCGAGAGAGCTCAAAGCGCGCCCAGAGGGAACTTCTTTTACGAAAGAGCAGCCAAGATACAATACGGGGTACACTGTTGAGTGTTCGAATGGATGTGCCCACTTCTGCTTCAACAGTACCTTCAATACAGCTTTTGCCAAACGAGAAAAAAGAAAAGCTACCACCATGGAAACGCGTTTGGAATGCGATTTGTTGGTGGCGGCAATAGAGTAATGCGCAACAGATGCGCTACTATGAAAGAGATGGCCTTGCGTCTGCGCCCCGCATTCACGTTAGTAGAACTCATTGTAGTCATCACAGTGATTGCAATTTTGGCATCAGTTGTTTTTGTCGCAGTGGATCCTGCTAAAAGATTTAATGCTGCGAAGGATTCACGAAGGCTGAATAATGCCGAAAGCATTTCTAAGGCCCTTAATCAGTACCTGGTAGACAATGGATCTTTGCCTGCTGGCATTCCCAGTGGAGCGGCGAATGCAAAACAGATTTGCAGGACAGGAATCACAGACGCCACATGTGTAAGCCTCTCCTCAGCTCTTGCTGTGTATATAAAAAGCTTGCCAGTGGATGACATAGAAACGAGCGCGCTGTACACGGGCTACACCGTATATTCTATGGGAGGAGGAGTGGTAGTACTGCCTCTGTATCTTGGGGGAACGGCATCTGCAAGCCCTACAGATTACATCGGCTATTGGAAGTTTGATGAAACATCGGGCACGAGCGCCGTAGATTCTTCTGGAAATGGAAATACTGGAACCCACAATAATGGTCCAACTATTTCTACTACCGTTGCACCCACTACATTTAGCAATGCGCGCAGTTTGCAATTTGATGGAACCGACGACTACGTGAGCGCGCCCGTTGTGCGAGGTTCCACTGTTACCTTTAGTATGTGGGCCACATGGAACGGAGCGGGGTCACCCATGCTTTTTTTGGCGGGTAACGAGGGATCGGGTCCGGATCTATTCTTTTATGCCGGCAGTATCTGCTGGAATACGTGGGATGGATGCGCTAATCCCTTTGGTTCCATTCCAGCCAGTGCATCTAATGGGAGTTTTCATCACTACGCGCTTGTGGCAGAAACAGGGAACACAAAGTTGTATTACGATGGAGTGCTTCTGGGATCCGCCAACTACGTGAATCCCTCGGGAACGACAGTATTTAATATCGGGGGAGGCTCTTCGTGGAGGTGGGGCGGAAGAATTGACGATGTGCGGCTGTATAACAGGGCCCTCACAGCTACAGAAATTGGGCTTCTGGCCGCGGGGAAATAAGGCATACTTGCTGCATGCAGATGGATCTATCAGCGGCCGCAACACAGGCTGGTATCACAAAAATGCGCGAGGAGAATTCCATATATCTCACCATACCCACTGCTTGTGTTTTTCCTGACATAATTTCCATCCCAGCAGATCCTGATGTACATATTCGTGTGGGATCAGGAGCACGCGTTACACTGCTCTGTTCTGTGGAACAGAAAGAGTCCGTCATGCATTCTTTGTCTCTCGAATTAGGCTCAGATGCATACTGTACGGTGGTTCACGTAAACAGTGCAGGGAGTGATGCAGACGTACATATCGCGCAGCAGAGTGAAGGAGGGGAGAAGGCACAGATACATTGGATCAATGTGACACTGGGTGGAAAAACGGTGACGCATACGCTGAAAAGCCGATTAACAGGAGCAGATAGCACGAGCTCCATCGATTGGATCAGTTACGCCAAAGCGGAAGAAAAATACACGTTCTCAGCCCGCAATATTTTTGATGGCATGCGCGGGAGTGGAGAAATCACCATGCGAGGAGTGGCCGAGGAAAAAGGACACATCAAATGCAATGGTATGATCGAAATTGGCCTGAAAGGTGGCGGCACCGACACGTATTTAACGCAAGAAGTGCTGATGCTGGATAGCTCCGCAAAAGTGGACGCCATTCCAGGACTCGAAATTAAAACGAATGATGTGAAGGCAAGCCACTCAGCAACCGTTGCCCGCGTAACACCCGAAGATCTCTTTTATTTTGCTGCGCGTGGGATTCCAGAGAGGGAAGCGAGGAGAATGTTTGTGGAGGGGTTTTTGGGGGAGGTGTTGGAGCAGATTCCTCAAAAAGAGCTTTCGGAGAAGATAGGAAGGATGATTCAGGAGAAGTACGGAGCATGATTTTGCAAAGAATTGGGAGAGAGTAAAAATGCCATTTTGGGCATAGAAACAGGCTTAAAAGATCATTTATTTACTTATTAATAATTTATGGTATAAATATACCAAGTTCTTTGTCATCACCAAAGTGAGTAGTTCTCCGCATGCACATATGTGTGCGGTCCCCCTGCTCACTTATCGAGCCGCTCATGAAGTCACAATTCCGTGGCTTCTCGGCGGTTCGAAACCTATTTTTTGGAGATTTTCGATGAACAAGAAGACGTTCGTTTGCATCAGCATCGCCGTGGCAGTTGTGGCTACGGCAGCCACCACGCACTTCTTGGCGATCGAAGTACAAAAAAAGCAGAAGAACGACTACCTCCAGGTCGTCGCGCCCAAGGTCTCGAAATGGCTCACGGAGGAGTCATTTCCATACCTTAAAGAAAAGGAACGCGAGCTCTTCGAAGCTCGCGTTCAGAACTTGAAAACTCGTGAGGATCACGAGGCGTTCATTTTCGATCTCACAGGTTTCTTTGGGGAAGGAGTCCTCAGAAAAGCCTGTGAAGGAGTGCCTCCCGACAGCAAAGAAGCTGCGGAGGCCCGGGAAAAAATAGAAAAAAGGCACGAGGCTCTGAAAAAAGCGCTAAAAGCTTTCTTTCAGATCCAACGTATTCGAGACGAACGGCCCTGGGGGGCCGCACGGTATTTCGAATACGAAAGAGGAGTGCTGGATGCACTCCTAAAAGGAAAATAGGAGCAGGGGAAACGGCGGTGCGCATGTCGCACCGCTGTTTTCTTGGTGTGTAGATATAAATAAAGAGGTGGGTGATCGCAGAAAATATCTAAGAAACAAAGAACAAAAAAGGTTCAAAATTCAGTCATCAATAGTCAAAGAGTTCTTTCATAACAAAGTACGAGCGTGCCCTCTGCGACAAATGACTCCCGTCATTCCACTAAAGGGACCGCATGTCGCCCTTCGACACGGCTCAGGGTGACATGCTTCGTTGCATGTCATTAATTTTTCTTTTGAAGAGTGATC
>CAZJPS010000027.1:0-14368 GCA_964548055.1 uncultured Candidatus Peribacteria bacterium | reverse complement strand
GTAATTGCGGATCTTCCAGTTCAAGTAGTTCAACACAAAGTAGTGCTTCTTCGTCAGATGCTCCTCCCCAAGTTGGAGGAGAAACTAATACAGGCGGTGGAGGCGGTGGAGGTGGAGGTGGGGGAAGTGGCGGCCATCGTGGTAGTGGCGGCGGTGGAGGAAGTGCAGGCGGGGGCAGTGCAACACCTGGTGATGCTGATGAGCCATCTTCAGGGGGTAGCACTCCTCCCATGGTGGATATAGCTCCACCTTCACAGGGTGGACCAATTATTCCTACTGGAATGCCTTCTGCAGGAAAAGCAGATCTTCCTCTCGCTGAAATATTTCTTCTTACAGGTCTTATTGCGAGTTCTGCCTTCCAAAAATCCAAACCACTTGGGTTTTGACACTTCTCTACATACGGAAAGCTGCAGATTCTTTACACTCTAAAGGCTGCAGCTTTCCGCGTTGTTTTTCTGTCACTACACTCTTGATATGGATACAAATGTGTTTCAAAAAAGGCCATTCTTACTGGGGTTGCATTTTCTTTTGCTCACGACACTTTTTTTTCAAGTACATCATAAACAAACAAATCCACTCTTACTTAAGCATCCAACTATGACAGCACAAGCCCGTGTGAATACTGGCTTGCCTGTGCGCTTGCGTATCCCGTCACTAAAAATAGATGCGCCTATTATGGGTGTTGGCCTTACAAGAACTGGGGATATGGATGTTCCACGCAGCGGTTCACAAGTAGGGTGGTATGCGCTTGGAGCAAGGCCCGGAGAAGCAGGTAACGCCGTCATTGCTGGCCATCTGGATACTGCACTAGGCACGCCCGCAGTTTTTTGGAATTTGAATGATCTTTCAGAAAAAGATGATGTGTTTGTGTTGGATGATTTCGGACACGAATATCATTTTCAAGTTGTGAAGAGTGTAGTGTACAACGCACGAGAGGCTCCGCTACAGCAGATCTTCGGGGCGTCTATTGCGAAGAACTTACAACTCATCACATGCAATGGTGCATGGCAAGCAGATGAAAAGAGCTATGATAAGCGCTTAGTTGTGTATACAAATCTTGTTCAAGATTAAACTTAGTTACTTCGTTGACGTGGAGTAGAAGGAGGCTGTACAACGAGGTACGACATGCGGTTTCGCCACCTTTCCATCATACTTTTTTTGTTACTGTGCACTCTTCCTGTGCAGTCATTTGCGGTGACAACCCGGGGTGTTACCAAGCGCGAGGTGATATTTGTTTCTAAAAGAAAAATTGCATCTGCTTCTGTGCGTAGGTATGTGCGAGATATGCGTATTCGTATGCGTGAAGAGCGTTCGCTTCTTCAAAATATTGGAGAAAAGAAAGAGCAATCATCGAGCGCACGAGCGGTTTTTCCATCTCAGGTGCTGGATAGTGAATCGGTGCCAACAACACGTACAATACAAAAAGAGGACATGTCCAAGCCAATATCAGACCTCGATACGATACGGAAAACCATCCTTAGTTTGGTAAATGAAGAGCGCAAGAAAGTGGGAGTACCGCCGCTTGTTTTTAATAGTATTTTACAAAGTACTGCACAAAACTACGCAGAAGATATGCTGAAGAGAGATTTTTTTGGGCACACGGATCCTGATGGACATTCATCTCTCGATCGCATGAGAAGTGCAGGATATATTCAGGCACCTTGTGATTGTGGATGGAGATATTCCACCGGGGAAAATATTGCGAAAGGGCAAAAAACTGCGAGCGAAGTAATGAAAGATTGGATGGCCTCTTCGGGCCATCGGGAGAATATTCTCAATCCTGCATACACTGAGCTGGGTGTTGGGTTTGCAAAAAATTATTGGGTTCAGCACTTTGGAGATGTCCATGAGGTTAAGTGAAGTGTATGTATTGCTTGACGTGGATCGTGTATCTTGAATAATAGGACACTTACCTCTTTTTTATTATGCGTACATTCTTCACGGCTTTTACATTCGTTCTGATTCTTGTATCCCAGGTTGGAAGCACGTATGCCGAACCATTATTTATTCAAGATTTTAAATTGCACGATTTAGATGCTGCGATTTTGAAGTCTCTCGGGTTCGAATCCGCATCAGTTTCTTATTTCAGCGAGCTTGCAAGCGTGACGGATGCACAACTTCGTGAGCGTCAGCAGTACGAAGCTGTTGGCTGTTATCCTTTCTATGTAATGCGCAATGGTAAGGCAGAAGAGACAGGCTACAACTGCAGATCTTTTTTCTGTGTGGGATATGTGAAGGGTCCTAAACAGTGTATGGATATCAAAGGCAAAGCATACAGCGGTGTGCTCGAAATAAGCCGCCGAATGGGGATGGTTACCACAGAAGATGTTCGCCGCAATTTTAGCGATTATCCAGATGCGGAGCAGACATCTTATATGAAAAATAAAATTCAAGAATTGTCCCTTTCTCAGTGCCGACCTTTCTACCTACTGGATTTTGATGTAGCTGTGGGAGAGGGATATGAATGTGATGAGATTGGCCGATATCCTAGGTATTCCGGAAAATTCAGCTGCGTAGAGGATTGGAGAAAAAAAGTAGGACGTGAATGCAGTATCACTGTTCGTCTGAATGAATTACAAATTCGTGCAGATCTCCTTGGTAATACGCTTCCTGCCTCTAGCTCATCCCAAAGTTCCTCTTCACTGGCTCGTTCTTCGGCATCTCGTTCTTCGGTATCTTCCACTTCAACAGGGGCACAGATTGTCTCCTTCCCAGATGTTATTCAGGGCAAGTACGGATACACGGCTATTATGGCTCTTGCAGAAGCAGGGATCATTAAGGGATATCCAGATGGAACATTTAGGCCTAAAGATTCAGTGAATCGTGCTGAATTTGTACAGCTTTTAGTACACGGACTCTTTTCATCAGAACTACTGAGCGAGAGCGGATGTTTTCCTGATGTGGGATTGCAGTGGTTTAGCGAGGCAATTTGCGCAGCGAAGCGTCGTAGCTGGGTATCTGGTTATCCAGATGGAAAATTTAAGCCGGCTCGCACTATGAAGAAATCGGAAGCGATGAAAGTGGTTGTTGCATCGCTCGATGTGCCGTTAGATTCCACTGCTGCCCTCCCAGAAGGCACGCCAGATAATCAGTGGTATTCGCCATACATTCGCAAGGCCATGGAGATTGGTCTCATTTTAGAACCAACCTTTGCTCCTCAGGCAGAAGTGACACGTGCCGATGTAGCCGTGTGGATTTACCGGGCTCGAAAATTTCAGATGAAGTAAAGGGTCATAGTTGACTATAATCTGAATTGAGTTAGTACGAGCATTTTTCCCAGCGTTTTCCGTACTGAGTGTTCGTGACATTTCTCTTCAGGTAGAGCAAAAATGCATATTCCTATTTTTTTGACACTCAGGGAATAAGTTTTTTAATAAGAATTGACACAAGGATCCTCGATGAGGACAATCAATCCCTTTTGTTTTTTGCCTTTCCATCCCATGAACATTCGTCGCTCACTCCCCATTGTTGCCTTTTCCATGCTCACTCTGCTAGCAGGTCATGAGCTATTTATGTCAATACCTGTGGTTAATGCAGTTACTTCAGTGCCTCAGTGCAAAGGCAAAACTGCAACAGTGTATGTGAGTGGAACAACGATTGTTGGTGGCCCAGACGATGGCGAAACGTATGCAGGCCAATTGCGTGGGGGTTTTGAAGATGATGTGATTGTGGGAACGGAACAGGCAGATACCATCATGAGTGAAAGTGGAAACGATACGGTGTGTGGCCTTGGTGGAGCTGATGATATTGATGGTGGGAACGGTGATGATGTCCTGTGCGGAGGTGGTGGGAACGATATCATTGATGGCGGGAACGGGAATGATCAATTATGCGGTGAAGACGGAGATGATGATTTGAAGGGAAAAAATGGCGATGATATTTTGGACGGAGGATCTGGAACCGATATTGTGGATGGTGGGTTAAATAACGATGTGTGTGGAAACAGCGAGAGCACGGATAATTGCGAGCAAACAGGCACTTCGTCTACATGCGATGGAAGCGTAGCTTCCAGTTCTGTGGCGTCATCGCATAGTTCAGTTGCTTCAAGTGTTTCCTCTTCTGCAGCAAGTTCAGCTACCTCTGTAAGCAGCTCCGCATCTAGCGTGTCGTCATCCAGCTCAAGTTTTTCTTTTTCTTTTGGATTCTCGCTCCCGGGAGGAGGCTCCACTTCTTCGTTTAGTTTTTCTATACCCGGATTTGGATCTAGCTCTTCTTCCGTAAGTTCTACGTCTTCGCATTCTTCTGTTTCTTCTCAGTCCTCCAGTTCTTCCGTAAGTTCCGTTTCCTCAAGTTCAAGTTCCGTAGCGAGCCAATCTTCGTCTTCTAGCTCGTCACAACAGTCTCAGCCTATCTTGCAGAGCTTTACGGCGCCCATTACAGGTTTGGGCGGATACGGAGCATATCGTGGTGAGAGATCCAATGAATTGTTGGGAGTGGTGAATTATGTGGGTAAGAATCTTGGCTTTGGTAGCGATATTGCTCCAAGCGCAGTAGGAGGTTCTCCTCGTGCACCTCTCACATCTGCAGAAACGCAGTATCTTTGCAGCATGCAACGTGCCATGCCTGCCTCTGCTTCCACTGCACTGATGGATTTCATTTCTGATTCCATTGCTTCGTTGATGGGCCGAAGAACCAGTTTTGTGAAGGCACAGCTTTCAGATGCGGTCCTTTGTAAAGAAATCTCTGCTTCTCGCCTTCCACAAAATTTTGTTGCTACTGCAGATCGAATTGTCATCAGTGTTGATGAAAACGGATTCCCAGTTTCAAGCAATGCAACATGGAATGCCTGCTTTAACGCTGCTTATGGCGATCATGTTCTCACTCTTCAAGATATCCGTTCCAATACTGATGTCGATAAGAAGGGCACACCTCGCGACTGTGCATACTACAATCACAACAGCCTGAACATTTGGTACATGCCTGATGTGAATGATTATTTCTCCTTCGATCCAGATACTTCTACTGCAACATTCTCAAGTGAATACATGTTAGTTCCTCAGGAAAAGGTTGCTGTAAAATAAGTTTAAATTAAATTCCGTGTTGCCCCTGGTATGTGAGGGGTGACACGGTTTTTTTATTCACCCTTTCTAAAGTGTTCAATAAATTCAATCGGATTCATTGAAAATTTCTCAGCTTCATGTTGAGCAACATTCTCTGTTGGGGCGTAAGGATTATGTTTTATTTGCCCAGGTACTGCTTTATCAATTTGAATATGCACATGAGGACCGCTTGTATTCCCAGTCATACCCACTGTTCCAATGATATCACCCGGCTTTACTGTCTGATTTTCGTGTACCAGCACGCTTCCAAAGTGCCCATAAATAGAGAAATACACGCCATTGGCAATGCGATGTTCGATGATGACATATAGCCCAAGTGAATCATTAATAGCCACCGTTTGCACTTTGCCTCCGGCTATAGCTGAGACGGGAGTATTGAGAGCCAGTTTTATATCTATACCTGGATGGTGTCCTCTGAATTCATCGGAGTTGATATCGTACGTGCCAAAATAGTGTGTTGAGTAAGTAAGCTTTCGAGTAATTTCGGGGATATTGCGTGGGTTTCTTAAATCTTCAAGAGGAACGATCAATTTATCCATGCTGTAAGCGGGGATATCCACCAAATCTGTGTCGCTCATTTCTTCAAAGCTTCTGTCCCATTCTTTTGGAGTTTTCATTGCTCCCCAATTTGGTACTTTTTGCACAGGCATTGTGGTGCCGATGAAGGGTGGAAAACTCGTTTCTTCGGCAGATGTAGATGAGAAAAATTTTTTTTCGTTCTGAAGAATAGACTCTGTCACCGTTGAATCGTTATCCGATGCTACAAGTACGGGTGGTCCACCATGGACAATAATATTTTGTTTTTCGTTTGTGTAACCTTTCTCCATAAGAGCTGCTTCGCGTTTTACTTTACGAGTAACAAGTCTCATTTTGCGATTTATAGTGTTCCGGGCTTCCGTTTGTTTTGTTTGGCGCACAGAAAAAATACTCCCTTGCAGCGCAGCACTCTGGAATTCCATTCCAATGGTGATCGCTATGCTTGCAAGAACTGCAACCAATAAGATCTCTTTTTCTACGTTTAGGCGAGTGTGTTTTTGTGTGTGCATTTCATAGTATTATATCAAATTTATACATTCTTGTCATTTATAGTATTTGCTTATGCCACAGCGGAAATCGCTCGATTCATACTCTATCTTCTGACACAATTATGAGCGCGTATGCCTCATTCCTTTACAGATGCACTTCGGCTCTATGATTACTCCTTTCCCGAAGAATTGATTGCGCAAAAACCTGTTTCACCTAGGGATAGTGCAAAAGTGTTGGTATTCAAACGCGCCACTGGTGAAATTTTTTGGGACACCTTCAATAATATTGGGCACTATCTTCCTGCGAATTGCGTTCTTGTTCTCAATGAAACGAAAGTCATTCCTGCTAAATTAATTCTGAATCGCAAGAGCGGAGGAAAAGTATCAGTACTGATTATAGGAAGAGAAGAGGGAGCTGTTCGTGTGATGGCGAATCGAAAATTGATTGTGGGAGAAGTGCTTACATTTTCAGATTCAGAAGACATTTTTACGGTAGAAAAGGATGCCGGAAAATATTGGATACTTAGGCCATCTTTTCCATCGAAGGATTTAGATCCTTTTTTAGATAGGAGCGGACACATGCCTCTTCCTCCCTACATCAAACACTCGCCGCTCACGCCAGAGGAATTGAAGACGGAGTATCAAACCGTTTTTGCATCTGAAAGGGGATCCATTGCTGCCCCTACGGCATCGCTCCATTTTACAGAAGAGCTTCTCGCTTCTCTGGAAAAATCAGGAATCACCATCGTGAAAGTGACGTTGCATGTGCACTTGGGAACATTTGCACCTCTCACAGAGGATCAATGGACGCAGGAATCTCTGCATCATGAGCACTATTACATCAATGCATCAGCTGTTCGGCTTTTAGAAAGTGCAAAAAAAGAAGGAAGACCTATCATTGCAGTTGGCACGACAGTCGTTCGCACTTTGGAGTCTGCTTCGGACTCCGGTGGTAGAATCGTCCGCCCCGAGGGAGATACCTCTCTCTTTATTCGTGAGGGATACACATTTCATGTTGTCGATGGCATTATCACCAATTTTCATGTGCCTAAAAGCAGCTTGCTCATGCTTGTATCAGCATTTGCAGGACGAGAGAAAATTTTGGATTTGTACCATCAGGCTATTGCGCAGAGATTTAGATTATTTTCTTTTGGGGACGGCATGCTTCTTCTCTAATAAAAAAAGCGAGCGATTACTCGCCCGCTTTTTGTACAACATATTTTTTTATTCTTCCGAAGAGTCTGCACTTTCAAGGTAATCGTTAATTTCATCGATTGCATCCTGAATGTCAGATTTCTTTTGTTCAGCCATTTCCAGTAAATCAGCCTTGCGGTCTTCTACGCTTGGGATTTTGAACTCATTCAACTGATCAATATATGATTGAATCTGAGTTTTATCTGTATCAGTACTGGCAGCTGCAAGCATCTTTTGAGCCTTTGCAAGCTGGGCACTGAGATTTTTTTGCTGCTTTGCTACTTCTTTCTCAATTTTTTTCACAGCTTTTGCCAGATCAGAATCTACTTTTGCGAGTGCCTTCTGAAGCTTCTTTAGCTGTGCCTGCAACTTTGTGCGCTGTTCGGAAGTAATATGATCTCCTGAATCAAAATTCATATTTAACAGCTTCTGCAAATTTGGATCTGTTTGCATAGAATTTTGTCCTCCGCCCTGCATGCCATTCATCATAGGCATCATCTGGTTTCCCTGGTTCATTTGCCCTGGCCCTTGATGCATAAACTTTGAGCTATCTTCTCCTTCTTTATTGAAGGAAGGTCCTTTATTCATATTTCCTGATCCCTGATTGAACATGGGCATCTGTGGCATTCTCATTTGTGTGTTCATTTGCATATTTCCCATTGGAGGTTGCTGCATTCCATTAAATGGCATCTGCTGCATTCCATTTTCCATCATGGGCATGCCTTGCTTAAAATCACCTGCTGGAAAATTCATACCATTCACGGGCATCGTTATTGGCATATTGTCTTCCATACTCAGCACACTGTTTCCACGTGATAACTGAGAGAGCGTTGTTGCTGTAATGGTTCCAGATACAGCGGTGGCAATCATGCCAGCCATCATGGCTTGGTATAAACCTTGCTTCATAGGATGTGGGGAATGGGTATGGGTGTTTTATATATTATAACACTTTTACTTATTAATTGCAAACATGATCTATACCTTATATATACGGGAGGGGACAAAGGGGATAAAAGGGACAAAGGTGATAAGGATTATTTAGAAAAGGACATCTGTCCCTTTTGTCCCTTTCAGTTTGACATGAGAAAAAACTATAAGGATGACGCAATAAGGCCTCTTTACCTCATCATGAAGCCCCAAATCGTCTGTGCAAAAGTGTCCCTTTGGCAAGCTCAATCCGTCATGGGATAGTCCTGAACCCGTCAGTAATAGTGCACACTGTCCCCGTGCCTGGGAGTTTTACTCTCATTGGCAAGAGTGTGTGTCCATCTTCCCCCGGCTCCCTATGAAACCACTACGATTCTCTAGATCTACGAAGGTGCACATACCCAGCGCCTATATCATCGATACCTATAAAAATCCCCTCACGGGGGAATATCTTCCTGCCGCTATTCTCTTTAGTGGACGCAAGAGGATCGAAACTATTCAATGGAAGCAGAAAGGATTTTCGACGCAGAATGAGGCGGATATGTATGTGCGCAATCACTTTGTGTCACAAGGACTGAGTGAAGCATTAAATGAGGCAGATATTGTGAGGATGAATCCCTCCAAGTACTAGGAATCAGAAGAATCAGAAGATGAGCTATTACTCAGCTCTTCATTTGGTAGACGTCTTTCCTCTGAATCATCTGATTCTTCGCTATGGAAGCACTTTCTTCAGATCCGTACTATCGATCATCATAATTCTTGGCAGCTTCATCAGATCATCCTTTTCTGTGGCGGCACGGGGATCCATGATAGTGCCAGTGATGTAGCCTGCTTTAGCAGCATGTTCACGTACTGTTGCATTGTGAGCGGTGCCAGGATAGGCCACGTGCAGCACAGGTTTGCCCGTAAGTTCTTCCAATATGCGTTTACTTTCTTTTAGATCTCGGTCCAATTCTTCGACCGGTAATGCCGTTAGCACGCGATGCGCGAGTGTGTGTGATTGAATATCCATGCCGCGCTTTAGTAAATCTTGAGCGCGTTCTCTATTAATCATTGTTTTGGAATCAATACGATCTGCTACAAGGTAAAACACTCCCATCATTCCGTATTTTTCCATGATGGGTACGCCGAGTTCATACGCACTCAGCACGTTATCATCAAAGGTAATCACTACTGGTTTTTGTGGCCCTTGCCGCTCGCCTTTCATAATTTGCACATAGGTATCTAGGTTAATAGAGGTGTAATTGTGATCGCTCAGCCATAGCATCTGCTTTTCAAAGCCTTTGGGAGAAACACTCATTTTGGCGCTCCATGTATCTGGGCCCCATCCTTGGTTTTCCCGGATGTGATGGTAAACGAGAATGGGAATACGGAGATTTGTTGGAGGTGTGAGGGGTTTTGCAACTGTTACAGATGATGCAGATTTCGAAGAAACACTTGAACGCACAGCTCTAGCTTTGGAAGATTTTGTACTAGAGAGAGCAGCAGAGCTTTGAGAGGAAGTTTGTTTCCGTACCGTCTGTGCACGCATGGCGGATACACTTGCCACTCCTCCTATAATGAGGACAAGAAGGAATAGAAAAAGTGCGCGACGCATGTAAGCCATGATACACGATCGAGCAAGCGTGGTTTTACTTTTGTAAAAGCTCCCGCGTGATGGCGAGAGCTTTGTATCTTCTTATTTGAGATAATCAGTTGATAATGAGTTGTCCTGTCATGTCTTTGTGTCCTTGGCCGCAAGGAATCATACAGCGGAATGTGAAAGTTCCAGTGTTGTCTGTAGGGAGCACAATATCCTTTGTTTGACCTTCTTCAATTGCAACATTGATGTTCAGTTCAGGAATAGCAAAGCTGTGCTCGCCTTCAATTCCCTTCAAGCGTATCGTCACTTTTTGTCCTTTCTTTACAGTGATTGCATTTGGAGCAAATGACCAGTCAGTTACAGTCATATCGATGATGCGAGCGTCTGATGTATCAGCTTTTGCAGAAGCTGAGGAATTTTCCATTATCGTGGCAGCAGAGGAAGAAGAATCTGAGGATATTTCATCGCCTGTTGGCATAACGCTGCTTGCATCGGAAGACATACTGCTAGCTTCCATACCTGTATTTTCAGGAAGAGTACCTGAAACACTTCCTGTTGTGTTGCAGGCGCTGAGTAATGCGAGTGAAGCAAGTGAGGACATGAAAATGATTGTTTTCTTCATTGTGAAATGAGTGGAAGAAATAGAAAATGAAGTCTACAGACGAGAGATTAATAAGATGTTAAGAGGTGTTATCCTATCTTGAAGAATCTCTTTTGGTGTAGCCTTAACGTGTCCTTAATGTTCCATGTTTAAGATGCAGATGCAACTGTTTTTTTCCACATTATGCACATACTCCTCATCGAAGATCAGCCAAAACTAGCCGAGAACATAAAGCAATTCTTAGAATTGGAACAGTATTCAGTGACAGTATCTAATGATGGAAAAGAAGGCTTTGAAAAAGCGATGACCCAAGAAGTCGATCTGCTCATTTTAGACATCAATTTGCCTGGAATGGATGGCTACGTTATTTGCACAATGCTCAGGCAAAATAAGAAAAATATGCCGATTCTGATGCTAACGGCAAGGGGCAAACAGCAAGAGATCGTGCATGGACTCAATATTGGGGCCGATGATTACCTTACAAAGCCTTTCGATTTGGAAGAATTACTTGCTCGCGTACGCGTTCTACTTAGGCGTAAAGCTGCAGATAAAAGCCCAGTGCTTACCATTGGTGACGTCACATTAGATACAAATACGCAGGAAGTGCGCAGGGCAGACATGCTTGTAAGTTTGTCTCCAAAAGAATTTGGCCTCTTGGAATTTCTGCTTCGTAATCGCGGAGTGGCACAGGATCGCCCGACAATTTTGGCTCATGTGTGGGGAGGACGCGATGATTTACTGTTTTCGCAAACAGTAGACGTGCATGTGGCATACTTACGGAGAAAACTTGGAAAGGGTATTATTAAAACAGTGCCCGGTCGTGGCTATCTTGTTCCATCTATGTAATGTTTAGACGCGTTAGTTACATTATTGCACTGCAGTTTACTGCGTTCGTTTTCATTCTCATTCTTATCAGCGGCTCAATATTCTTAGCTGTGGATTTCAATAGAGTACGCAGGCAAACATATGATTTGCTCGTTCAGAACTTACAGTTTGTTATTGATAGTTCCCGCTTTACTCCCGATGGTGTTCCAGCCGCACTTCCTCGTGGGATGAGTGAACTGGTTCGTGTGGCTGACAAAAATCATCGTATTCTGTATGAAGGAGATGTATTTTCGGATATTCGTTTTTCAGATAAGCCGGGTCTTTCGTATGCAACAGTGGAGCATGAAGACTATGTGATTCTTACAGCTCCAATTATGGATAGTGGGCAGCCAAGTGGACACATACAAGTGGCGCATTTGGATCGTTTTCATTTTAGTGAATTGCAGGACAAGGGCTTCATGTTTTTATTAGTGAACATCGGCATTTCTACCATTACGTTTTTTGTTGGACTCTTTTTTGCACGCACCAGCTTAAAGCCTGCAGCAGCTGCCATGGAAAGATTAGAGCAATTTACCCAGGATGCCAGCCATGAACTACGTACGCCGCTTGCTACTCTCAATTCTTCTTTGGATCTTGCACTTAAAACACAGAAATACAAAGAGGGGATTGAATCCGCAAAAGATGATGTAAAGCAGATCACGATTCTTATAGAAAGGTTACTGAATCTTGCAAGGCTGGATTCTTTTTTATTGTCCAAAGAGAAAATTCAGCTCTCTCCTTTTGTTGCAGAGATAATCGAGAAGCAAAAAGTTTTTGCAGAAAAGAATAATGTAAAGATTGAATCCGCTATCACTCCCGGTGTGGTGGTAATGGGTGATCCATCGCTTGTGCGCCAAGTATTAACAAATTTAATTATGAATGCAGTGAAGTATAGCAAGCCTGGCGGCGGCACCGTGATTGTGCGTCTTTCAAAAAAGGAATTGTCCGTACAAGATGATGGCATTGGGATTGCAGAAGCATCATTGCCTCATATTTTTGATCGCTTTTATCAGGCTGATGCATCTCGCGCAAAAGGTGGTTTGGGACTAGGGCTTGCTCTTGTAAAAAGAATTGTAGATTTGCACGGGTGGAGTATTGATGTGAAGAGTGAAGAAGGGGAGGGAACTATATTTACAGTGGCAATTTCATAGAGAGAGAGGGCAATCTGAACTCCTTAATCATCCCTTAACAGGGTGTGCTTAGAATGCGTTTGTTCGATTACGTTTTATTTTTTTATCCCCTAATGCCATGAAAAAATTTACTCTTGGTGCCATAGCGGGTGCATCAACTCTAGCGATGGCTTTCCCTATTGTTGCGCAGGTTACAAGTGCAGCAGCAAGTAGTAGCTCTCCTTCTAATACAGCATCTGTACTGAGCACTGTTCCATCTCAAGAATGTGTCCTTGCAATGGCAACGTTGGAAGGTGCGCAACTGGATAATTTTGATGCAATGACTGCAGCGCAAAAACAATCACTCAAGATAAGGAAAGATGCATTAAGTTCAGCTGCAAGTATTGCCGATGAAACTGCGCGTGGTGAAGCACTTAAAAAAATGCATGAAGATATGAAAGCATCAAAAACTATTGATAATTCAATGCCAGCTGCAATAACGAAAGCAATGGAAGCGGTTCGTACAGCATGCGGAAATACAATGAGGTTTATGCCTGGGGGTTCCAATATGTTGGGAATGAACATGGGTCATGGGGCTAAGCGGGCATTTGGATTTACTCCTCTTGCCGAAAAATTTGGCATAACGGAAGACGAACTGAAGACTGAGTTGGCAAACGGAAAGACGATCGATCAAATTGCAAAAGAACACGGCGTTACTCTGCCTGATATGGGAGAGAGAAAAATGTATCGCATGCATCATATGATGATGAAGCCCACTGCCTCATCATCCAGCCTGTCATCAGCTCAGTAATACACATTTTTGTAAAAGTATAGGGAGAAAAGTCATGAAAGCCGCGCAAGCGGCTTTTGTGGTTTTGTGAGATATTTTTAAGTCTTTTCATTTATGTTCTTTTTCTTTATTCGTCGTCTTGTACAAGAGTGTCTTTTAGGTCTATACATCTTCCGCCCATCACTTCAAAAAGAGCCATGTATTGATTCAGTTTCTGTATTGCTTTCTCAAATATTTCTCTCTTGTCGGGAGGTAAGGCAACTTTCAGTTTTTCAATAATCCGTGTTTGCAGTGCACCTTTTAGTTTATCTGCATTTGTTTTTTCTACATTGCTCAAGGCTGACACATACATTTCTGGAACATCCGTTCTTTCGCTTATGATGTGCACGAAAGCATCACTATCACCGCAGCTTTTTTTCCATAGCTCAAGAATAGTTTTTTTTGGGTTTACTAAGTGTTTTTCAATCCCTAATAAGATATTGCTATTTTTTCGTACTCTAGAAAATTCTGTATCTTTCCTTTGTGCAGGATATCCACCCTGACCTGTTATAAATACTTCCAAATTCCGAGCTCGAAAAGGTTGCTGAAGTTTTTTAAGCGCATCTTTTTCAAGTTCACGAACTGTTTTGGGATGAATTCCCAATTCTCCTCCTAATGTTTCCAAAGTGATCTCTTTTCCATTCATACCGTATCGAGCTTCAATAATCCTTCTATGTCTCTCACTCATTGTATCAAGCACTTTTTGTAAGGTAGATTTTAATTCATCTAAACGTATAAACCTATCTTCGGATTCTGTAAAATTTCTCGAGGTCATCGTCTCATGTCGTGGAACATTTTTTCCATCGGTATCAGTTACTTCTTCATCAAGACTTATAAAAGATGCATCGTTCATTTTCTTTTTGTTCCTCCCCATTTTTTCGTAGAGCGCCCGTATTTTTCTCTGAAAGCGTCCTGAAAAATTACTCCAGTTCGGTACATCTCCTAATTGGATATCATCCATGAGATGCAGAAGTGCATCGGTAGCTTGGTCTTCTTTTTCATGGTCATCAATAGTGATCGTGCCCAATGTTTGCATTGCTATTCGTTGACGTGTTTCTGCGATCCACGGTTGGATTGTGTGTATGAACTCATTCGTCGCTTCCGGATTATTATCTTTTATTTGGCCAAGAAGTTCATTTAGTTTTAGAAACCCCTGTGGCGTAAAATGCCGATGAGA
>CAZJPS010000026.1:7331-14834 GCA_964548055.1 uncultured Candidatus Peribacteria bacterium | reverse complement strand
AGTGACGGATTTTAAAGCGAAATTCGGAGGACCATATGTGACATATCCTCCTGAACAAGAAGTCATCTTAAAACCACTTATGAAAAAGGCTTTGGAAATGAAGCGGAGGATTGTGGGATAAGAATGCCTGGAGGAGAAGTTTCAATTTTCAAACTTTCAAGTTTCAAGAAAATTTCAATTTCAAATTTTAATAAAAAATTCTTTTCCTTATGTTTTCTTGTGAGTTGAAACTTAAAATTTGAAACTTGTATCAACAAAAAAGCCGCATCCGTACAGGAAGCGGCTTTTTACTATCTGACATTTGATAGCGGCGTAGCGGTATCGCCATTTCTAAAACAGAAACATAACAGAAACAACAATACGATCACACCGCGAAGCCTGTATCAAAAAACCCCCAGGGGATACCTGGGGGTTTTTGAGGCTTATGCAGCCCTACATTACGTAGTAGTCACGCTTAGCTCTGGTAGCTCGTAGACTTAACAGTCGTCTCTGGGTACTCAACCCATGTGAAGGCTGCTGTTGTCGTTGTGCCAGAACCGAGAGAGTCGGAATCCTGATCGATCCAGATCAAGTGACTCTGTGTGGAGCCTGGGCCGAATGCCGTGCGGCTCACGTTATCAAAGTTCTGCAAGGATACCTGGAGCGTGGAAGTCGATGTGGACGACACCTTAGCGTTGGTGACGTTTGCCTGGATTACGAACGTCTGGTCCGTACCCTGGTCGATCGAAGTGTTCACGCTGGAAGAGGTAAGACTTCCACAGAAGACAACGAAGGAACCGGAAGCGGAACCTGAGATTGTCACGCTACTTGTCGTCTTTGGCGTACATGTAGCAGTTACTGTGGAGTTAGCCTTGTTGAAGAACTTGAATGTGGTCGTGTCGATCGCAACGTTCGTTGCGTTGACGTTGAACACTACACCGGAGAGAACAGCCTTATTGAGACCATTCTTCGAGTTGCTGTTCGGTGCAGCAGAGATTTTGAACTGACCGATGTCAGCAACGCCTGTTGGTACGTTTGTACCATTGGCATCTGGGTTGGCGTTAGCAATCGTCAAGATCTTCGAGAGAACGCTTGAGTTGTAGCTGCCAACGATATCGGTGTTCGAAGCGGCTGCAGATGTGAGACCAATGAAGACCTCACCTGTAGCGCTTGTGTCTCCACCGTTTGCAGTCAGGTTGTTGCTCGACTGATCACCACGTGCGCGTACTGCGCCGGAACCTGTGGCGTTGTTCGAAACAGCCTGCTTGCTGATGAAGAGCTGAACTGTCTGGTTCGAGAATGCACCATCAACGTCTGTCTTCATTCTTGGCTTCACAAGCACCTTCACGTCTGTTCCCTTTGGAACAACGAGCTGGCGAGCCTGCATTTTGGCACAGAATGTTGCAACAGTTGTGTCGTTCGTGCGTGTCAGTACGTCATCCGATCCACATCCGCCGATTGTAGCGGAAGCGAATGGAGATGTTGCGCCTTCCTTGTACAACTCTAGACGGTCAACAGCGCTTGCTGTGCTTCCGGAAGAGGTGATCTGGAGGTCGGTCACATCAATATCTTCGAATTCACCGCGAACGTTCAAGCGGAGAACGGAGTCTCCAAGAGCCCCACCAAGCAGCTGACGGCTGCGGAGAGGAGTCGTGTCCTTGGAAACGTACAAGTTACCCTGGCTCACAAGCTTGTAAGCTTGAGAATCCGTGGTTGTAGCGATGATATCGCAAGAAGAACTGCAGGTACCATTCAGCTTAATGCCGGATAGGCCGCTGCCGCGATCTGCCTCTTCAGCTTCGATGAAGTCAGAGTCGCCTGTAGAGAATCTAAGCATCAACCAGTTGTTTGTGAGCGAAGAAGCCACATCGCTGTGTACTTCAAAGACAACAGTCTTCTCCTTTGGAACGACGAATCCGCCGCCCTGGAGCTGGTTAAAGCTGATCTTACTGTTCTGGCTTGTCACACCTGCCTGGAGGTTGGTGTCGACTTTGCCATCAGAGTCTGAGTCTACCCACAGTGTGTAGTTCTGGCCGTTTGCCAATGAACCAGACTGTGCAGCAAATGTAGCCTTCGTAAGGAGAATGTCCTTTGCTTCACCAGCGCGAGCTTCGAAGCGGAGAAGGTTTATGTTCTTGCTGTTACGAACTGCTGTATCAACAGTACCAATTCCCTTTACAGCAACCGTCAGGTTAGCGGTAGCAATGCGCTGTGCATTACCGGAGATGGTGCCACCTGGGCGAACGTCGTGGACGTTATCACCCGTGGAGAGGCCTTCCACTTCCATTTGGTAACTCTTAGCCTGTGCGGATGTTGTGCTGGAAAGGTATCCACCAAAGCTACAACCTGTAGCGTTGTTTCCTGTGCTGACCTGGGTTGGCTCACCACAGATGTGGACCTTAAACACATCTCCGTTCTTTGGAGAGTTGCCTGCACCGTTGTCGATCATGTCGACTCTGAGTTCCCATGTCTCGCTCTTGCTGACTGTGAAGTCATCAAAGCGGTACACCTGGAATGTTCCAGTGGTGCTTGCGCCATTGCCTGCATCGGTAGAACCGGTGAGACGAACAGCAGAGATTGTGCGACCCGTTGTCTTGTTGCGGAGCGTCACGTTCTCGAGCACTTCAGCCACTGTATCAGCCGTAATGTTGGCAGATGCGAGTGTGCCACCTGTGCTTGTGTTAGCCTGGATAGCTACGAACATCTTGCGGACGCTGATTGCTTCATCTTTCGTTGTAAACTTGATGTTTGCAAGAACAGCATCGTTCTGATCGCTCGTGTATGTCTGCTGTGGAGGACCGTCGATTTCGACAGTGAACTCACCAGCATCGATGGTTACAGTTGTAGCAGTGGAAGCGGTGCTGAGGGACACGCGGGAGCCGTACAGCTGACCGTTTACTCCGTATCCGTACAGAGAACCAACAGCAAAGACGTCTGATGCTTCTTCGAAGTGCATCTGAACATCATCGCCTGCTCCTCCGTTTACATCACCAACAACTTCGAGCGTGATTCTGTCACCCTCGAGAACGGTGAATGGAGGATCAAAGACAAATGTTGCAAAACCACCGTTCGTTGTAGCGACAGTGTTCGTAAGAACAGTGCCGTCTGTGCGACGAACTTTCAGGTTTGTAATAGCACCATCGTTTGCAGAACCGTTCTGCTCCATCGTGACGGAGTAGAGGGTCTGATCTTCGACGGAGTCGGTTTGAACCTCAAAGCGGCCGAGAACAACGTTCTTATCACCCACTTCTACCTGGCTTGGAGTGACAGTGCGGTATTCGATTGTAACTTTTCCGCTGCGAACAGCTGCAACTTTAAAGCTGCTTCCGCGCATTGGGAAGTTTCCTGTGACCTGTTTTGCATTGGTCTGAAGATCGGATGGAAGCTCAAGTGCAAGATTGTGTTCTGCAGCTGTTGTAGCTGTAGAAGTGAAATCTGCAACAAGGTCCACCGTTACTGTCTTACAAGCTGGAACAGACAAAGGAGTCGTGAAGTGAATGTCTGCAGTCTGATCCTTAGAATCGACTGTGCGCTTGCGTGAAACACGAGCGCCATCCACAGCGGCGTACACGCCATCAATGTCAGTGCTAGCTCCGAAACCTTCGTGGAGAACAGTCATATCCTCAAGCATGACAGAGTCATCACAAGAAGCTGTGACATCCACAGAAAGCATTGTTACACCAACAGCACCCTGAGGAACGGTGTCCCCTACTGGGTTTGAAGATGCAACAGAAAGATTAAGGGTTCCATCGCTCGTTGGGAGCGTGCTGTATCCCTTGAATCCCATAGAATCAGAAATCATCTTTCCGTCAGAAGACTCTACTTTGCTCACGGTGAGCGTGTAGTCGTCTCCAGCCTGAAGATCACCCGAGAGAGTGAGTTCTACTGCATCGTTGCCAACCATTTTGGCAGACGTCACAGTAACAGCAGGTGTAGCGCCAGAAACCTTATAGTTGCTAGCCATTTCTGCGGATGCCTTGTCGACATTCACAGTGAATTCTACATCCACCATTCTGGCAGAACGTGCCATAACGGAGGAAAGACCTGCTTCTTCAGAAGGTGCGTTAGACGAACAGTCCACACCGTATGTCATACCCATGTCCACGCGGTGGAGCATGACAACCATTTCAGCGCGGTTCATGTTGTCAGATGGGCGGACGCGGCCTGTGGAATCATCACCCTGGAGAACACAGTAGTCAGCAGCCGTCTGAATGGCTGATGTGTACCACTGGCCTGTTGGGTTATCCACGAACTGAGGAGCATCGCCTGTTCCTTCAAGAGCGAAGGCGCGGACGATGAGGGCTGCTGCTTCTGCGCGATTAATGTTCGCTGCAGGGCGAGCGTAACAAGGGTGGCTACCGTAGCAGTTGCCATCACCTTTTACCCAACCCTCCTTTCCTGCCTCTTCCATGTAGGCGTAGTACCAAGCTGATGCTTTTGCATCATCAAAGCTAGCCACAGCTGGAGGAGTAGATAAGAGACCCCCGTTGAGTTCAACGAGGAGTTTTACGAATTCCGCACGGTTCGCAAGATCGGAACCGCGGAAACGCGCCTGGGTTGAATCAAGGATTCCATCGGCCGTAAAGGCATCGACAGCGTCCTTGTACCAGACACCCGCTGGGACATCGGAATACGCAGCAAATGCCACTGACACATTTGTCAGAGACATAGCAGCGATCGATAGTCCCGCGAGGACTTTCTTCATACGAGAAATGTCCATAGGGAAATAAAGAAGAAAAATAAGAAATGAAAATTGGTGACAATATGTAATAAGGAGAATTGTGTACCGAGAACATCCGCATTACTTGTATCGCGAGTATGAGCTTGCTTCATCCACAGAGTGAACGAGCACGCCCTCCTCCTTAAATATAAAGAGAGCACACAAGCGCAGATACAAAGACATGATGTAGAAAGAACTTCACATCACGCAAAGGGAACACATCCCCATTCCAATGAAAGGAAACAGACACGGTCTGCCGCAGAAACCACGGAAGACGTGAAACTCGTCTTTAAAGGCGAGGTGCCGAATTGACAATGACCATACGCGTGACCACGCCCTCCTTAATGAGAGGCGGATCAGCGGAATCCTACAGAATAGGACAACAGCCGATCAAGATCCTTAGAGAGGAAGTGGCACAGCAGATAACGTGAAAGGTAGGAGTCCGTTACACATCTCCTCTTCTGGCAACAATCCGATGTGAAGCATATTTTGCGAGCCAATTGGCAATTTAAGAAGGAGAATCCAATCAAAAGTTGGTTTTAGGTGCTTCGTTCTGACTGCGCAAAACTTCTTGCGCATATGCCTTCTTTCGTACCTAGTGCCTATTTTTGGACAAGAATTGTACTCAATTGGTATATTCAACTTGACATTTTTGTAAAAAAACAAAGTAAAACCGCATTTTTAACACAAAATAACAATTCCAATCTTGTGTTCAAGCCCTGTATACATCAATAGATCGCCGAAAACCTAGATGCAAAGAGAACCTTACTTAGACGTAAACAAATGCAGCGACAAGAAATATGTACATCCAGGTTGCTATATATATAAGGTATAGGCGGGTGAAGGTATGGGAGGTGTATTTGAGGGGAAGAATCAGAGGAATCAGAGGAGAAATATCATGGTGGTTTTGATATTGATGAATGACCTTCCTCTGAATCGTCTGATTCTTCTGAGTCTTCTGATTCCTACAAAAACACGAAAAATAATTCTCGGCTCAAGCACTCTCACATCTTCCTCACCACCTGTTCCCCCTTCGCATCTCTCACTTCGTATCCAAGCTTTGCAATCTCACCGCGCAGACGATCGGACTCTGCAAAGTTTTTTTGTGCGCGTGCGTGGAGGCGTGCATCTAAAAGAGTTTGTACGTTTGCAGGAATCCCCTCTTCTTTTGGCTCAAAACAGCCAAAAGTGTGACGTATCACATGAACGAATGTATGAACGCTCAGTAGTGTTTCCTGGTTCCACTCAGCACTGTGCGAGTTGTAGTGTGTCATGAATGAAAATATTTCTGCGAGAGCAGATGATGTATTTACATCTGCATTCATCGCACGAGAAAATTTTTCGAGTGCAGTGTGTGCAGACGCATCAGATTTCGATCCAAATTTTTCTTGCAACACTTTCGCCTCTACATCACTCATCCACTCCACAATTTTTCTGCGCGCCTTGTGTGCGTCCTCCACACCCTTCCAACTGAACTTGAGGTTTGTGCGGTAATGAACCGAGAGAAAATAGTACCGAAGGTCCATAGGATCGTATCCTGCGTCTATAATGTTAGGAATTGTTAACACATTGCCAAGGCTTTTAGACATCTTTTCGCCCTCTACATCGATCCTGCGCTTGTGGAGCCACAGCGAAACGAACTGTTTTCCGGTGACTGCTTCACTCTGCGCGATCTCACATTCGTGATGGGGGAAAATATTATCTTCGCCGCCAGTGTGAATATCAATTCTGTCTCCAAGCAGTGAACGGCTCATCGCAGAACATTCGATATGCCATCCTGGAAAACCTTCTGGAAAAATTTTTCCATCACTCCCGTGTGGTGATTCCCATCGCAGCACATGATTCTCATTGACTCCCATGCAAAATTTCCACAGCGCAAAATCTGCAGGATGTTTTTTTTCTTCGTTGATATCTACCCTCGCACCTGCCGATAAATTTTCGACGGTGTTCCCCGAAAGTGATCCGTACGGTGTAAGAGTTTTAGAAGTGACATCAAAATAAATGCCATCTTTTGTTGGGTACGCATGCCCACTTTTCAGCAGCTGCTCCACCATTTCTTTCATTTGAGAAATGTACTCTGTGGCGCGTGGACGATACGCTGGCTCCAATAAATTCAGCGCCCGCTCATCTTCCACATATTGCATTTCATATTTGCGCGCGATTCCCAAAACAGATTCCATCGTCACACTTCCAAATTCTTCCCGCGCCTGTTTTTCGATTTTATCTTCACCCGTATCACGGTCCGCAACCAAGTGACCAACATCGGTGATGTTCTTTACATGTGTCACATTCAACCCATGACCAACTTCCAACCATCTCCGTAAAAGATCCGCCATGAGGAACGAAGAATAATTTCCGATGTGCGGACGTCCGTACACGGTAGGACCACACGTATACATACTCACTTTTCCCGCAGAGAGGGGAGTGAATTCTTCCTCGCGCTTGGTGAGAGTGTTGTAGAGGGAAAGGGACATGAGAGAAGGATACCGAAGAATCCGACGAAACCGAAGGAACCGAGGAATTTGAGAAAGCGAATTACAAAAAGCGCCAGCTCTCTCCAATGAGAGAGCTGGCTATACATCGTAAGGCAGCATCCGTGCGCCCTCCTCTTTCTAGACTGCGTGTCCAGAAGGATCAATGGGCTTTACCACGACAGTGGCTGGGGCCGGTTCGGCCCCGAGCTTGCCGTGGATGGCATCGAATACTTCCTGCCGGTGGACCGGCACTTCCTTTGGTGCGACGATACCAAGCCGCACCTTGTCCCCGCGGATTTCCACCACGGTGATCGTGATGTCATTGTTGAT
>CAZJPS010000026.1:0-7231 GCA_964548055.1 uncultured Candidatus Peribacteria bacterium | reverse complement strand
CGAGCGAGATGCAGAAATGCTGCCGTGGGACGAGCAGAGGAGAGATTCTCTCTCATGGCGCTGATCCTTTCCGTAGACGCCATTTCCTCATTAATTTTGCCATCCATTGGCAAAAAGAGAGGAAACTCCTTCTATTGTATTTTATGGATTAAATGTTATCAAGTAATAATTTTATGTTGTGTCAAATATCTTTGCACTATAAAATACACATATGGCTGAAATAATGAAATCCAATGATGCTATAGATCCTCAAAAGGCAGATGAAATTGCTGAACGCATTATTAAAAATGTACACACTCATGACGAATTTTTCCGTGCTATGAAAGTGGAGGGCGTAAACCTAACACGTGATGGCGATTTTAATAATTTTCCAAAGCGGCTTTCTGCTCAATACGGTTATGCCCTAGAAATGCTTGCCTCTTTTGCTGAATTCAGAGGATTAACAAAAAATCTTCTGGAGGGGGGAACGACAAATTTCCATGATGAAATAGGAAAGCTTTTAGGAAAAACTGAAGAACTTAAAACTCAATCTGTCCCTTCAAGCAGCATAGACTCTGCAAAACAAGAATTGAATATGCGCTTACTTCTTTCTAAACATACGTTTTCCAAACAGTATGCTCCATACTGTACTATCGGAAATCCTGAGTTGCAGAAGAAATACTACGAAAAAGATACCGATGCCAGAAATTTCGTTTTTGAATGTGCAAAAATTCTTCTGCTGCAGGGAAAAAAGTTTTACGAAGACATATACAGATAACAAAGGGATAACAATAACATTTCAACAGGAATAATTTGCGGTAGGATAGCGTTGCCCTTTCGCCACTTTCCCGCACTCCAATGAAATACTCTGATATTCGCACCCTCCTAGGACCCAAAGCTGACTATTTCCTCAAGCATCAGAGCAAAACCATCGATAAAAGTAAGCTGCATATTCCTAGCATGCAGACGATTCAGAAGGTATTTTCGGCTTCGGATAGATCTACAAAAGTGATGAGTAACCTCAAATCGCTCTATAACCATGGAAGACTGAAGGGAACGGGATATTTGTCCATTTTGCCAGTGGATCAGGGGATTGAGCACAGTGCAGGCGCATCCTTTGCCAAAAACCCGATGTACTTCGATCCAGAGAACATTGTGAAATTGGCCATAGAAGGGGGCTGCAATGCGGTGGCGTCTACCTTGGGCGTTCTTGGCATGGTGAGTAAGAAATACGCAGCCAAGATCCCTTTTATAGTGAAATTGAACCATAATGAACTGCTCACCTACCCCAATAAGTTCGATCAGATCATGTTTGGATCCCCTCAGCAGGCCAAAAACATGGGAGCAGTAGGCGTAGGAGCCACTATTTACTTTGGATCCCCAGAATCAGGACGCCAAATTGTAGAAGTGAGTAAGGCATTCGAAGAAGCGCACAAATTGGGAATGTTTACTGTTCTATGGTGCTATCTCCGCAGTTCCAGTTTTAAAAAAGACAAAGACTATCACCTGGCTGCAGATCTTACGGGGCAAGCCAACCACTTAGGTGTAACAATCGAAGCCGATATCATTAAACAGAAGCTTCCAGAGAATAACGGCGGATTTACAGCACTCAACACAGGAGACAGCAGCTACGGAAAACTAGATAAGCGCATGTACAGCGAACTTTCCAGTGAGCATCCCATCGATCTCACACGCTACCAAGTAGCCAACTGCTACATGGGACGCATCGGGCTCATTAATAGCGGCGGTGCTTCTGGCGAGAACGATCTGCAGCAAGCGGTGATGACGGCTGTCATCAACAAGCGCGCAGGAGGAGCAGGACTCATCTCTGGTCGCAAAGCATTCCAGAAATCGATGGACGAAGGAGTGGAGATCTTGCATGCGATTCAGGATGTGTATCTCGCCAAGGAGATCACTATTGCTTGAGCACATTTCATATCCCAAGAATTGAGTAGATCCCAACAGTGGAAGTCATTCTGATTTTTAGATCTTTGTCGTACAAGAACAACGTAAGACAAAACTGAAAAAACAAAATCATCTGTTGGTTATTGGGATTTGGTCCTTGGGATTTACTCAAGTATTAGAGAAATGAAAACTCTCTCTACACTCGTAGATGTTCCCGATTCACAATCATCTGCTGCCCAATTCCAAAGAGGGTAGAAACTCCCCAGTACACAGCAACTGCGGCGGGAGAACGAAGAGCAAAGAAACCAATCATGAGAGGAAGCCCATACAACATAATTTGTTGCTGCATCTGCATAGAAGATGCAGGCTCAACGGGCTTTCCATCCGCTCCCACATCAATCACATCTGCCTTGGCCTTCTTGCGATTTTGCAAAGCAAACGCGAGACGCATTTGAAGATGCTGAAGCACAACAAGTAGAACGGGCATTACCCAAATATTTGGCTTCAGTAAATCGAGACCGAAGAAATGTGTTCCAAAACTCCAATCCAGGTGCTGATAAAAGGAATAGATAAGATGGCGCGAATATTCCAAATGCGATCCATCACGAATGGTATAAAAGAGACCGATGAGCACTGGGAACTGAATAAGAGTTGGCAAACAGCTTTGCAACGGATTAATTTTATATTCCGCCCACAGTTTCATTGTTTCTTGCTGCACTTTTGCAGCATCGTTGGGATACTTCTTTTTAAGAGCATCCAATTTTGGCTGCAGTAATTGCATTTTTTTCTGCCCTTCCATGGCATGCTGTGTTGGAAGAAACAGAATTAATTTGACGAGAAGAGTGAGGATTACAATAGCCCATCCCAAATTATGACCGGGTAAAAATCCCGCTATAAGAATAAGTGCATTGAGAAACGGTGCAGTAATAAACGTGCGAAAAATTTTTGTAAATGCGCCTGGCTGCCCAATGGTAAAACGAGCAACAAGAACATCCTGGCGGGGTGCTGATAGTGTTGCTCCGGACATAGAAGAACCTGTTCCTGTCGTACTCACAACCGATGCAGGCACACGAAGTTCGTAGGTCCCTTCGTTTCCAAATAGTGCATATTTCCATGGTTGAAGATCGATAGTGACAGACGCATTTGGTGCAATTTCTGCAAGGGGACGGCAATCTTTTACGCTACCAGAAAGCTCAATGGGCTTCACAATTTCTTGAGAGGTTCCCGAATTTTCTACGCTGAAAACATCCAACGAAGGAGAAGGGCAGCGAGAGGGTAGGGTAACTAGCTGAGTTGTGCGGTTATCAATCACTGCAATGGGATGATGACCCACAGTGATATGTGCACTCGTCATTCGCAAATGTATGCCTGATGTTTGAGGCTTACTTCCAAACTGTCCTGGGAACAGAACAGGTAACAACAATTGGCTGCCAAAATACACAATACCAAAGATGAGAGCGAACTGGAGGAAACTACCGCGTGGCTTAGCGTCTGCCATGAGAAACAGAGGAGAGGAACGCTCGCACGTCTGAAATCAGCGTATCGAACGGGGCTTTCAGACTAGAGGAACGAGGGGAAATCAACAACTGAAATCTGTCCTGAGTGGAACCTGCGGTTCCCCTCAGGGGCTCCCCTCCCTCAAGGTTGCTCTTCAGGTCAGCAGAGCTGACCTTCGAGCTTTTATTTTGCATATCTTTTAACACTAGACGTACAGCTTCCCGGCATCTCCTTCTCATTCGATTTCGATTCACTGCCGATTTATCGAGCTTGGCTGATATCAATGTTCCCACATACAACCCTGAAACATCCGGCTTAACTGCGGGGTGACGAGGGGGGCCAGGGAGCCAGCGGATCATCATATGCTTCCCTTTCCATACCTTGCCTTTGCGAAGAACATAGTCACAAATCTTTCGACCACGGAGGCGGAGGAGCTGCATGAGGAGAAGATTCACGTTTTTTGGGCTTCAGGTCAATTGAAAGGGGACAAAGGTTTTTAAAAAAGGACCTTTGTCCCTTTTGTCCCCTTTTTCACCTTTGTCCCCTTCTATTTGCTTTCATTCCAATCCAAGGCAAAATCCACTACTCTCTAGGCAATATGACCACTCTTACAAAAGACCAAGTACGGCACATCGCAAAACTGGCACGGCTGCGCCTAACAGACGACGAAGTGGAGAAATTTGCACCGCAGCTCACAAGCATTCTGCAATATGTGGATATGCTGCAGGAAGTGGATACCTCGAAGGTAGAACCAACAGCGCAAGTAACCGGTCAGACAAATTCCTTGAGAGAGGACGTGATTCGTACTCAATCGACATCGCCCGAAGCACTTTTAGCTGCAAGTCCCCTTCCTATTTCCGATCACCAAATCGTCTCACCGTCTGCACATGGGTAACCGTCCTGACATTTTCGAATAAACGAGTAAACGAATCAACGAATAAACCTTATGCTCACCTCTCTCACAATTACACAGGCCCACGAAAAACTGAAATCGAAAGAAATCAGTGCAGTAGAGCTGACACAGGCGCACATCGATCGCATTGAAAAAGTGGACCAAAAAATCAATGCAATCGTGTATAAAAATTTTGAAAGAGCCCTTGTAGAAGCAAAAAATGTGGATAGTAAAGGAGAGTTTACACATCTGCTCACAGGGATCCCATATTTGGCGAAAGATGTGTACTGCGAGGAAGGAGTTCCAACAACCGCCTGCTCGAATATGTTACGAGAAAAGAACTACATCCCCCCCTTCGATTCCACAACGACAAAAAGATTGAAGGCTGTAGGAGCAATAAGCATCGCTAAAAGTAACACCGATGAATTCACGATGGGTGCGAGTACGGAAACGAGCTGTTATGGAGTGAGCCGGAATCCCTGGGATACCACACGCGTTGCTGGAGGATCTTCTGGTGGGTCTGCCGCTGGCACTGCTGCGGATGAAGCATTCTTCGGGCTTGCAACGGATACAGGAGGCTCAATTCGTCAGCCTGCAGGTTTTTGCGGAGTCACCGGCATTCGCCCCACGTATGGCCGCACCAGCCGTTTTGGAGTGATGAGCATGGCAAGTTCACTCGATACTATAGGACCTATTTGTAAGACTGTGGAAGACATGGCGATTGTACTGCAAGCGATTGCCGGCAAAGATCCGCTGGATACCACCACATCCGATGTACCGGTACCTGATTACAGATCACTTCTGAAAAAAGATCTGAAAGGGATGAAGATCGGACTTCCCAAAGAATATTTTATTGATGGCATGAATGCAGAAGTAGAAGCGTCTGTAAGAGACGCCGCAAAAGTGATGGAGAAACTCGGCGCTACGATCCACGAAATTTCGCTTCCACACACCAAATATGCGCTGGCCACGTATTACATCCTCTGCCCCTGCGAAGTAAGCTCCAATATGGCTCGCTACGATGGTATCCGCTACGGACATACCGTCAAAAATCCCGAATCACTTTTGGATTACTACGAACACGTACGCAGTACCGGCTTTGGCCCCGAAGTAAAACGCCGCATCATGATAGGAACGTACGCGCTCTCCGCCGGTTACTACGATGCCTACTACCGCCAAGCACAAAAAGTGCGCACGCTCATCGGCCAGGATTTTGAAAAAGCTTACAAAGAAGTAGATATCATCATCGCACCAGTGTCGCCCACTCCTGCATTCACAGTTGGTGCACACGCTGACGATCCAGTTGCAATGTATTTGGAAGATGCCTTTATGGATGGCGCCGTGATGGCGGGCATTCCGGCTTTAAGCGTTCCCTGCGGATTTTCCAAAGAGAAACTTCCCATGGGACTGCAAATAATGGGTCCGCAGTGGCACGAAGGCAGGATTATGCATGCAGCGTACGCATACGAGCAGGCGACAGAGTGGCACCTGCAAAAGCCCGTTTTATACTAAAAGAAGACCATAAATCTATCTTCTTAAAAAGACCGTTGTAAGGTATAATAGAAGCAATAACACACATATCTATGCCACAAACAGCCCTGTTTAATCCTTTGGAATTAATGAGTCCCTTTGGCATTACGTTGCCTACTCCCCCTGTTATCCCAACAGCAGAAGAATTGCTGGCTGCATTTTTGAGTGCCAAGAATGCATCCGTTCTTTCTAAAGAACTTAAACCCGAATTCACACAGTTTCTGAATGAGTATCTGGAGGCTGCCCAGGAAGAAGTACGCGCATTCCAAAAAAATGTGTCCGGGTTTTTGCAGGGAATGAGCACATCGTCTGAAAAAAAAGAGCTTCATGATATTGATTCTCGCATTAGTAACTTCTAATTATTTCTATGCGCAAGTTTTTCCCTTCTCTGTCGGCACGAGAACATCGTCTGATTTGGGATATTGCAGAGGAGCCACAGCAAAAAGCAGCAGCAGAACTGCAGAATGAACAGAACAACACGGGAATGGAACAGGCGCAAAAACAATTGCAGACTCTGCGCAATCAATCACAAGTCCTGCAGCAAAGAATGGAAATATACCAAAAACCCATCGCTGGAGTGCTGCAGACGTACAGCACAGAAATTGCAACGCACTTCAGCCAGAATAGAGAAATGGAACAATGGCTGAATGCAAAAATTGGAACAAATTATAAAAATGCCGTGCTTCGTAACCCCGTACAAACAATGCTTGCTCTCATCCGCATGCGCCTAGAGCAGGACGAAAGTTTTCAGAAAGAAGTGTATGCATTTAAGCAAAACTTTGTCCGTACACATAGTGCAGAAGTTACTCAAATCACCAATGGTCAACTAACACTAAATAGTGGAGCACCCTGGGAAGTAAATCTTGGCCTTGAAACAGATTCTGAATCAGGCATTGGAATTTTACCTCCCGAACATCTCCGCCTCTTACAAGAAACAATTCAGCGTTACAACGTAGCCCTGCAGCAACGGTTTAGATCCGAGCGCCCTACTATCAATAGCCTTACCAGCTTTAAGGCAAAGTATGTGTACGATACAAATAGAGAACTCATATCTAAAAATGAACCTCCATTCTTTTATCTCACAACAGGTTTTGCCGGGCAATTGCCTATTGCTGCAGCATTCAGCAGGAACATTCCTGCTATACGCCAAGCAGTTCTTGCGGAACCGGCTCCTGCTCCCATGCCCGCCGCGCAAAGACCAACCCTCAATAACATTTTAGGCCTTTTGGGTCTTGATAGGAACACGGCAGCCAATTCCGGAAACCTACCACTCTTCCAGCAGGTAGCCAGAGAACAACAGTTCAAAAAGATTGCAGAAGAGCAGCTTGCAAAGCAACGTGAACAGAAGCAAAAAACTGAATTGGCGCAGAAACAAGCTCAAGAAAAAATCCGACAGGCTACAGGTGCACAGAACTCCATTGATACAAG
>CAZJPS010000025.1:0-14875 GCA_964548055.1 uncultured Candidatus Peribacteria bacterium | reverse complement strand
GGAATAGATATGGAAACACAAGAAATGCTTTTAGCAGATAGGCTTCGAGAAAAAGGAGAAAAAATTGATGCAGTGATGATTCACCATCCAGAAGGGCGTGCGCTTGGGGATTTAGACAAAGTAATGCCACTACAAATAGATGTTCTGGGGAATGTAGGAGTGCCGGTTAACGTCTCTGAAGGCCAATTGCACCCACGTATGTCGCGCATTTGGCGCGCCATTCATCCTGATAACCTGTTTCGTACAGAGAGAGCTGCGGAATTGCTAGATCTTCCTGCATTTTGTTGCCACACCATTACGGATAACCTCGTCTGGAGATTGATGGAAAACACTATTTGTAATAAAGAATACGATGATCTCAACTCCATCTTAAATGCCCTCATGGACGTTCCAGAGTACGATTACTACTCCAAGAAAGGAAATCCTCCCATTATTGTGAACGGAAGCGGCTCTGGAAGGCCGGGAAAGATTGTAGCCACTGAATTTACGGGAGGTACGAATGGGCCCGAGGAATTTTTGGAATCGCAAGCACGTGCTGGGGTGGGCACCATCCTTACAATGCATGCGACAGAAAAGACCCTCGAAGAAGCTAAAAAGTACCATGTAAATATGATTCAGTGCAGCCACATGGCAAGCGACACGATTGGTATAAACCTTCTTCTCGACATCCTAGCTAAAGAAGAGAAAAAGCTGCGTACAGTGGATGTTTCGGGCTTCATCCGCGTAAAACGGAAGTAATGCTCTTTCTCGCAAGAAAGAGATTGGTTGAATAGAGGCGAATAGGTTACACTTATTCGCCTTTTCTCATGCGTAAACGCCCTGCCACCGTTGCTTCGCTCCTCCACGAAAGTTGGACATTCTATCGTAAAAATACCGTCTTCAATTCCATCCTGCTGTGGCTCCTTATTGTACCAATCATCTTTGTCGATCTCCTAGATTTTTGGACGCTTCCAGAAAGTCCTTCGTTGGATTTGGCAATCCATATGTTTCTCAGTGTTCTTGGAATTTTTGTGTCATATTGGGGATTTGCAGCAACACTCCTTGTAGGAAAAAGAATGATTCAGAATAAAGCTGGCCGCTCTCGCAGTTCCTTGCTTTCTGTCCTGCGGGAATCTGCACCCGTGGTCCTCCCCCTCCTCTTCACCTCAATTCTCCGTGGGTGCTTCTTCTTTTACCGCGCACTTATCTTCCTTATTCCAGCTTTTTTACTGATTCTCACACCATTCCTCTGCCCGGAGGTGCCGCTCAGCGGCTCCAATCGCCTCTCCGATTTTTTTACGGACGGTAGCGATAGAATAAGCCATTGCTGGATCTACTTTTTCTTCCTACTCCCACTCCTCATTCCAGCCATTCTCTATTTAATACGCACATCGTTTTATTCCATTGCCCTGGTAGCAGAACAAATGCAATACCGCGATGCACTACGCCGCAGCATGATGCTCATGCGAGGAAAATTTGCTCATGTTCTCAGCATGATTCTCTCCCTCTCCTGTATTCTCCTCTTGCCACCCACCATTCTCTCTCTTATAGCACAGACCGCTCTGCTTCCTTTCAACTCTCAAGGATTTCTCACGATGGCTGATATTGTCTGTACCACTTTGACCGAATTTGGCGCGCTTCTGTTCACGCTTTCGCTGATTGCGTTGTATGGGAAACTGAGGAGTGAGAGACCAGTGGAAGTAAAGAACTAGTAAAATTAGGGAGCGACATGTGGGAGAAAGTATTGCTCGTATTCCCCCACCCTCACCCTCCCCCTCGGGGGAGGGAATGTGTGTGTTTTGTTTTTTTAAAGAACCTCCCTTCCCTGTTTGTCCTGAGCTTGTCGAAGGACGGGGGAAGAGCCGGGGATGGGGGCGGATATGCGAATGACATCATCCTGCGCCACCGCGGGTGGCATACCCGCTCTACTGTATAAAATTTTCCTCGGTTTCCTCTCAGGTGCTACTGTTACCTCACCTATGTCTTGGGGTCTCGTTCTCTCCGGCGGCTCTGCCTTTGGTATCGCAAATGGCGGGATTGTGGAGGTATTGGAGCGCGAGAAGCTGAAGCCCGATTATATTGGCGGAAGCAGCATGGGTGCGATTGTGGGGGCACTGTGGGCACTGGGGCACTCAGTAGAGACACTTCGGTCCCTGGCAAACGGCCTCACCCTGTTTAACGTAGCCAAATATGACGGGATTCAATGGGAGAAAGGATTAGGTGCTGGGGTTCTTCGCCAAGCTATCAGCGAACACCTTTTACCGCTGCTGGGTGATACAACAATCGGTGATTGCCGCATCCCCTTCATGTGCGTAGCAGGGCGTACGTGCAAACCGGTGAATTGGTTAAGCATCCTTCAGAGCGGATTTACCGATCACCTACGTGAATGCGTGCAGCCGTATGTCTTCCCTAAAGAAACAAAATTGATAGATGCCTTGCAAGCATCCACTGCCATCCCCGTCCTGTTTCATCCCTACAACATCGGGAAAGATTCTTTTATCGATCTCGCTGCTTTTGGAGCAATTCCTGCAAAAGAATTACAGGAAACTTTTGCGCCAGATATTTTGATAGCGACCGATACCAATCCCCGCTGGAGTGGCCTTAAAGTAATTCTCCCTCCAGGCTGGCGGCAATTTATTGATGACGGCATCGATGCTCTCCAGAAAAGCAAAGATATCTGTAATCTTGTGATCACCCCTTCCCTCTCTGGTAACTCCTTCCGATTCGATCAGGCACAAGTGTTTTGGGAGGCGGGGAAGGAGGCGGCGGAAGAGGCAATCCCAAAAATTCGGACACTACTCGAGGCATAATTTTTAATTTTTGATTTACTGATTTTTGATTAAACTAAAAATTAAAAATCAGAAACCAGCAAATCTGATCTATCAAAATATTATTTAACTGCAGCCATCTTCACCACCGCTGCAAAGGCCGCTGGCTCATGAATAGCTAACTCACTGAGAACCTTTCTGTTGAGTCCAATCTTCTTTTCTGTGATAGCCTTTGCAAACTGGGAGTAGCGGATTCCCTGGCCGCGAAGAGCTGCGTTTAAACGTGTGATCCAGAGTGCGCGGAAATCGCGCTTTTTTTTGCGGCGATCGCGGAAAGCGTTTACACCGGCACGAATCACGGCTTCATTTGCTTTTACGAACGTGGAACTGCGCATACCGCGGTATCCCTTCGCGAGAGTGCGAATCTTCTTGTGTCTGCGGTGCCGAACAATACCTCGTTTAACGCGCATATAATAAGTGAATGAGAGCGGGTTTCCTTACCCGCGGTTCTGAGGGGAAATTACAAATTTGGGAGTAAACCACGCAGATGCTTAAATTCTGTCCTATTCGCCACTACAGTGCTTGGAAGGCGCTTTTGGCGCTTGCTCTTTTGCTGCAACAAGTGACGGCGACTGTGGCGCTTAAAGGCATATTTGCCAGAGCCTGTCTTCCAGACACGTTTCTTCGCGCCGCTGTGGGACTTCATCTTAGGCATGGGGGGCGAAGTATAACGAGGGAAAAGGCTGTTGCAAAGGGAAAATGACTTCAAAAGGTTGTAGGTTTTAGGTGGTAGGTTGTAGACAGTAAAAAACCCTACAACCTAATCCCTACCCCCTATAACCTTCCCAAAACCTATAGAACGACCTAGCGCTTTGGTCGTAGGATAACGATGAATTGATCCCCCTGGCGTTTAATCTCCTGCTCTACCTCTGCACTGTCCATAAGGCTATCAACAAGGCTCTTCAGTTTCTGGATAGCGTAATCTTTGTTTGCCAGTTCTCGTCCACGAAGGCGAACTCCAAATTTAACAAGATGACGCTCTGCAAGGAATTCTCTGGCCCGATCAGCTAAACGATCTATATCGTGCTTATCGGTGCGGAATCCAAAGCGCAACATTTTTACTTCCACCTGCTTACTATGAGACCGTTGCTTCTTCTCTTTTTTCTGTAACTGATACAAATAGTGCCCAAATTCACCAATTTTCACGACCGGAGGCACTGCCTTTGGCGAAACCTCAATTAAATCGAGCCCCTGCTCTTTTGCTTGCTCCAAAGCTTTCGCAGTCGAAAGAACAATGGGTTCTCCTTCATCGGCTATGAGCATTACTTCAGGTACGCGTATTTGCTCGTTAATGCGAGGACGCTTCTCCTGTTGTTTATGGAATGGCTGGAACCGCTGACGTTGTCGCAGAGAGGAAAATGGGAAAAGACCTCCCGAATGTACGAGAAAAGGCTACGAGATGTCAAGATTTCAAACGCTCATCATCTTTGCGTCCATATGCGGAGAGAGTGACATGCAGATGCTCAAATCCATCAGGTTGTATCTCTATTGTGAGCGATTCAACTTCCAAGAATTGAAGCGGCCATACATGTTCCTTTTCAAGCATCTCGCCTACATCTGACGCTAAAAGCTCTCGCGCTTCGCGCAAAGGTGAACTTTCGAGAAGTACATGGAGCTCCCTCATGAATGTTTCAGAGGGATATGCAGTGAGTACTCTGTCTTCTGCAGCACGTGAATTGCGCGCATACCACAAAAGATCTGTGCGTAAGAACGCTTCAAGCTCCAAAATACCAGCGTAGTTTTCGGTCTCGCTCACTGTAAATAGATGCTCTAGTTGCTCCGCAGTAAGTGTATCGGCAACCGTAAGAAGACCACTGACAGCAAAAAGATTTAAAAGCTCCTTTCTCCCTTCCTTCGATACAACAGCATCCACAATAATGGTCTGTTTTTCTGCAGGCGGAATATGGGGAGAAATCACTACATCAGTGGGCAACCCCTCCTCTGTACATGAAAGAGAGCGAAGCATGGAAGCGTGCGCCAAGTGATTACGTACAATTTCAAATGCAGCCAATGCGCGCTTTGTTTCTACGGATGCGGGAAGGACATACGCTTTCAGTTTTTCTTGCAGAACGCCGCTGCGATGCCTTGATTCTTTTTCCGCACTATCTACCTGTTTAGTAAGAATCTGATATCTCTCCTGTAATGGAAGAATTTGTGCAGCAAGTGGTAATGATGTGTCGCGAACGGATTTGAGTACGGAGAGATGCATAGACACCAGTACACCAGAAACCGCCAACAGTGCACATCCAGCCACAACAAGCAAAGGAGTGCGCTTCATGGGAGAGTGAAGGAGAAATTGAATGGCGAATGTGATCCATCTGGACCTTCAACACGTATGAATTGCGGATCGGAAAGTGACGCTGAGAGTGAGGATCGCTTAAGTAAATCGGCAAAATTCGCGAGTACCGTCATACTTTTTGTTCCAGCCTTCACATCCCCCATCAGCGTGATTTTTTTTAAGAGCGGGTCATATGTAATACGAGAAATGAGAACGGATGTTTCGCCGGCTTTCTTGGCCTGTGCTTGTATCTCTTGCTCAAGACGCGCGTAAGAAACTGTTTCACGCTTACTTTTTAACGCACTATACAAAGGATCTGTAAGAGGAACTAACAGCTTTCTGCGCTGTTCTTCCTTTGTAGAAATATCAGATATCAGCTGCGTTTGAAGTTGTAACATTTCTTCCGTGCTCTGTTTTTTGCCTCCAATATCCACTTTAGAAACGGAAGGGAGAAGGAAGAACCACGAAAAACAGAGACATACTGCAAGGAAGCCTGAAAACAGAAAAAATGGCACTGCAAGGCGTGGTAGAACTGGTTCTAAAGCCGGATCTTCATCAGTTATAGACCAATGAGTGGTGTGTGTGGAGAGAGACATGATTTTCTCCTAATTATAGCAGATTTTGGCGTTTTGAGCCAGGGAACCGAAAGCACCAAAGGGCCGACGGCACCAAGGTTTTAGCGTACTTCGTTCCCCTCACCCCCCTCGGAAACATAGGCCTCTACAATCTCCGATGCTCAAAGCTGATAATTGCGGTATACTAGACCTATTCCCCCTTTCCCGTGGAAGAGCTCCTCCAAAAATTACAGGAACTGAAATCTGCCATAAACACGGGCAAGGACTCTCTTTGAAAAACGGGGCATTCCGCAAGAACTCAAAAAAATAGAAGAAGAAACGCAGCGTCCCGATATTTGGGAACATCAGGAAAAAGCCCAATCACTTTTTCTGCGCCTCAAACTTCTTAAAAAACAGTGGGAACCGGTGAGTGCTTTTTTACAGGAAGTGACAGACACCTTAGAACTCACTCACATTTCTGAGGCAGGTGATTTACCCTCTTTGCAAACGCAGGTACAGAAATTGGAAGACCAGTGGAAAGAACTGGAAATCCAACTGTATTTAAGCGGTGAATTCGATGCAAATAATTGCTACATCACCCTTTCGGGAGGAGCAGGCGGAACCGAAGCCCAGGACTGGGCCGCCATGCTGATGCGCATGTATTTGCGGTATTGTGAAAAGAAAGGATGGACCACTACACTGATGGATAAAACGGACGGGCAAGAGGCAGGAATCAAATCCGCCACCTTCATGGTGAAAGGAGATATGGCATACGGAAATTTGAAGTGTGAAAAAGGAACGCATCGCCTGGTACGCATCTCCCCTTTTGGAGCTAAGGGTCTTCGGCAAACAAGTTTTGCACTTGTGGAAGTATTGCCAGAAATTACGGAGACAACAGAAATCACCGTGGACGCAAAAGATCTACGCATCGATACCTACCGCAGTGGAGGTGCTGGCGGCCAGAACGTGAACAAAGTGGAAACCGCTATTCGTATCACGCACCTTCCTACAAATATCGTAGTGGCCTGCCAAACAGAACGGAGCCAACTCCAAAACCGCGAGCGTGCTATGAACCTATTGAAGGCAAAATTGCTGGAGAAAAAACGAAGAGAAGAAGAAGCCCAAAAGAAAGAACTAAAAGGAGCCACCGAAAGCGCCGATTTTGGGCAACAAATTCGCAGCTACGTGTTACATCCGTATCGCATGGTAAAAGATCTTCGGACAAATGCAGAAACGAGTAACACGGACGCCGTGCTTGATGGGGAGATTCAGATGTTTATTGATGCGGAGCTCAAGCGACAAGCGAGCGAGGTGGTAGGGAGTAGGTTGTAGGTTGTAGACGTAATGTTTCTATAACCTATCACCTAAAACCTACAACCTTCTCTGGGCTTCTTTTCTTTTTCTACAGACACAGAAATCGCTAAACTATCGACCATGCACCGTGGCCGCTACTGTTTGGAATGCGCTCTGGCCCTCTGTTTGGTTCTCCTCTGTACCTTTGCGATACTCGCAACAGAGATGCAGTACGTGCGAGCAACGCTGTTACAGCCGGGCGAGGGGGTAGAGCAACAGGGGTGGGATTATGAAATATAAAAAAAGAGGGATGAAAGAGATTAAAAAGAACAAAGTGATTGAGAAGAAAAAAGAAAATAGAAAAGATATATCACTCAGACAGGCTTTGCCTGCTTGAGTGATCCCTTGAATGGAAAGAGAGTTCACGAGAGAAAACCGATTAGGTTTTCTTTCGTGCCTCAAAAAAACGCCCTCATTTTTACGGAGGGCGTTTGTAATCAGCAACGAAAAGATTTATAGATCGTGCTGGCGGACTGTGACGCGGCCGTTATCCTTGGCGCGCAGCGCAGCCTTCTCGAGGTGCATTTCCAAGAACTTGCTAGCAGCATCTGGGAAATCACCAGCCGTCATCATACCTTTCTTCTTGAGGTACTCCTTGATGGCAGATGCAACAACGTAACTCATACGAGTGGGGGAAAGAGTAAGGTGTAACGATTCTAAGGCTCATAAACCTAGCCGCAAGGCTATTTGGGATGACAATTTCGCTAGTCATTGAACAAGACGAGAAGCCACTTTTGCTCTGCACGGAGCGCAGAACCCCATAAATTGGCAATAAATAGCTCAGAACTACTACGTGTATGGCGTCAATGCGGGTTTGAGGAATTTGCTTATAAACAGCATAAATTGAGCACGAGTAAGGAGAACAGAAGAAAGACATTTTGGATGTTTGAAGAACAGACTCAACATTGCTAATGGCAAATTACCTATTTTTGAACGACTGCTTTCCTAAGAAATTCCTGCCGCTCGTGGAAAGATTGCTTGAGAGCCCTGCAAATTGTAATAGTTTCGACATATGCTACAGTCCACATTATGACAAATTTGCGAAGAGGTTTCTTTATTCGATCTTTAATTATTACAGTTCTTGCGATGGGGATTGTGACTGCTTGCTCTGTAAAAACGCCTATCAATAACACATCATCCGCACAGAAAAGCATAACTGATAGTGTAAGCCTGTTACCATCTTCACCTGATCTTATAAAGTTAGGTTACGAGAATGCAGTCCAAACGGGAGACGATGCGGTAGTCACCACACCATACCAATCCTTTGTCCAAAGGGACTTTAAATCCAAAGATTCTACTATCCGTATCTATATCAAGAGCTATAAAACAGCCGACGATGCGGACGAAAATTTTGAAAAGAAAAGAAGTGATTTACAGACAAAAAGAATCCCCGTTGCAAAATTTACCGATGTAAAAGATGGGCCGACTGTAATAGAGAAAGAACAGATCAACAATATAACGGGCCCTAGCATTGGCAAAAAATCATTCTATTCAGAATATATTTCTGAAACCACACGATCAGCACGATACAGACTCGAATTTCTCCAAACTAATCTAGGGGTAGTAATTTTCATTGAAAATTCCGGAGCCAATGCTCAAAAGCTTTACGAAATTGGAAAGTTAATTGATGACAAGATAAACTTGAAGTAATTAGTCGAGAATTTTCTTCAATCTGAAGCGGATTTGGTGCGCAGGTGAGTGGGTTACCCCAGAACCACAGCTTTTCCCCTGACATAAAAAACCCCGTCCGCTATTTATAAGGCGCCGTCCAGTTTTTTCAATGTTTTTGGCAGCTCGGAGCCATTTATTTTTGGCTTCAGTTAGGTTATAATAAGAAGAATTCTCAAAAAGGCATACCATGGCTATGCGTCCTCTTTCACCTGACGGCAAGGATAAGTCTCTTGAGGCTGCAGATTCTCTATCAAAAGGGAATCCTCCCGATGTGAATACTCCCAATAGAGAAAGAATGCTCGATGAATGGAGAAGTCTTGCAGAGGCACATGCAACGACTTTGAGATCCGAGCAGGAAGCAAAACAAATTCGAAAACATCTTCAGGGCAATGAAGCATCAAAAGCTCCAAAAGAGAGTCCTATTCCTGTGCATACATTATCGGAATATCGAGAACGGCGATCTAGGCCGGTCACGGGATTATCACGTTTGCGAAAGTGGTGGGGAGATCGAAAACTGAAAAAGCTCCCTGAGAAAGAACGTGAGGAAATCGCTGCTCTGGCGAGGTATTTGGAAGAGAACATCCCAGTACTAGAAGACGAATGCCTCTTTTCGAGCAAAGACAAAGCAGAAGCTTTTGCTGTTTCTTTGGCAAGGAAGGGATATAAAACTGACCTAAGGGAAAACATACTCTTTCATGACGACCACGAATCATGGCGCGTCGATTGGGAGGCGCCATATCATTTCCAGTCGGAAAATGCTGGCTCTCTTCTGTCTTTGCTCAAGAGCGCGGAAGGGACGCAGGTGGATGTCGTCGAAGTCCTAGATCAACTCAGGAACATCGGATTCCGCATCACTGTCGATGACCTTCTTAGGGGCAGTAAACATATTGCAACGATCCTGGAACATCCAAAAACGCAAGAGTTACTGCGGTATCTGCGACGGTGGGGAACAAAAAGCCGGCACTATTGGATACCGCGTTCAGATCAAAGTAATGAGGGCATTGATCAACTTGTCGCTCTTCTTGATAATCCAGCACTGCAAGAAGAAGCTACTCGGAGAGATATAGATACACTGATGGTTCGTCTCGGCAATCATGCCCAATTTGAGAGTATTCAGCGTTACCCAGCTATTGCAACTAATGCTCATTGCCACCGTTTTCTTGAGCTCCTTGACGGAGAATTCACACAATCGAAGAATCAATATGAAATGCAGCATCAGGTAGAGCAACTCGAAGCTCTTCAGCGGGAACATCTCTTGGAGCCACTGATTGTTGCTCTGGAAATTGGGTTGCCCACCGAGGAGATGCGACCAGTGTGCAACTGCATGTGCTCTTTAGATGCTGAAAGGCACAGACAGGAGGCTTCTGCCTGGTTACAAGCAGCTAAGGTACAGCCTTTCATTCAAAAAGCTGATTTTCGCACCTTCGCCCAGAACATTGCAGTGCTGATGGGCAGGCCATTATCCCTCAAGAACATACATGGATATCAAAAAATCTTTTCCTCACAGAACATTGCCTACGCTGTTGTTGAACTCTGTTCTCGGTGGGGACTCTATCCACAAACTTCGCTTGAAGAGACCATTGAAATTCTGGAAGACCAAGAGATAGTTGAGATGCTTTTGCAGCCGGAATTCCAAGAGTTTGTCACTAACTTACAAAATAAATTACAATACCGTTTCACAGTGCGAGAATTGAAGAACAAATACAAAATTATATACTGTTTCAACGAATCTTCTCCTGAAGAAAGACAGAAGCTTTGCTCTGCTGATGCGGCGACCATGGCACGTTTCAAGGGTGGATTCGATCCTTCAGAATGGAAGGAGTATATCCAGTTTCTCTCTACTGCACCGCGAGAGTGTCCGCATGTGTTTGACGTAATAACCGCTCTTACAAAGATGGGTTTTACGTACCACTACCCTCTCGTACCGTATAAACACGGATACTACCCATCTGTACAGTATTCAGTGGAACTCGCATCGGTAATGGAAATAGCTAACAATCCTGTCCAGCGTGGGCAGCTTCTTCAGGAAACCACGAAAGACTTCGTTTTGCTGCTAGAAAAAGACTGGGGGTACCAGAAAAAACTTGATGATCTTTCGGGCATTCTCCGATTTGCCCCTCAACAGAAAACGCTTTTTAAAACTGCTCAAAAACTTACGGAACGCGGCTTTCCCCTTTCACAAGTAGAAGCAGCTCTGAATTGTAGGCCTCTCATTTTATGCCATGCTCCAACATTGCTCCTTGTCCATGAGCACCAATTGGAAGAATTCCTCGGTTCTGCAAATACACCCGAAGTAGCAGTTATTCTCTTCAATCACCTTCGAGAAAGTCCCGAGAGCATTATTTCGCTGCCACCAGAGAAAAAGAAAATCTACATCGAGACAATTCTGAGAGTCATACATTCCCCGTCCCGCGAGCTACAAAGAATACGGGCACAGCTCATCCCACAAGTGCTGCAATCTCCAGATCCTTTGGCCGCGTATCAGAATATTGAGGATGTATTTGTGTGTAATAACCTACCGCTCGTTGGAAAACTGTATCGCATCTTCGGGATACTTCACAATCCGCAAAGTCTCGAAGCAAGTTTCGACAGACACCCATACATGAGCCCACGCCTAAAGCAACAAAGCCCGCGTGGAAAGTTCTATACGATCTACAAAGATCTTCTACGCATTCATCTGACATCCGGCAACTCTTCTTTACGAACATACTTGGAAATTCTCAAAGAGGGAGAGGAAGAAATGAAGCTTATTGAAAGCAGTTCTCTGGAGACCCTGCATGACTATCAGCTTGAAAGGGTGGCCAACTGGCTGGGAAAACTGGAGACTCTCTTGCGAAATTCTCTTCTTGGAGGAAATGGGAAAAACGGCAAGAAAGCCCCAATCCCCACTAACAAAGTTCAACTGATTGAATGGATTCATTCGCATTATGCAGAGTTGCGACGCAGTATGCGCGTCAATGAAGATCAGCACTTGAATCAGCGCATCGCAGAGATGTTCCTAAAACCATTGTGCGATGTTGTTCCTGCATCTTCAGCAGAGAGCAGCTATCCTTCTCTCGATGACGCTCTGTCTTTTATGAATGAGTCATCACGAGAAGCAGACAGACGCAATCGGGAACTTATCCATCAGACAACCGACGGTAAAGTGCATTTGCAAGAAGGAGACTTTGTGAAAGGCGTGCAAGATCAATACATAGGCCTCATTCTGCAAAACGGTTCTGTTGCCAAAGAATATCTTGGAGCTTCAGCTGACAGCGATCGTACTCCTCTCGATACGGACTTGAGTAGAATAACGCGTGACGATGCTGTTGCAGGATTTCAGTCTGCAATCAACGCCTCTTTGGCGAAGGATTACGGAGAATTATTGCTTGTCATACGAAACAGAGGACAGTTACAGCTCACAACTGCAAATACAAAAGCTTTTGATGAAAAGAAATGGGAGTTGTTCCACACACCTATTCTGAGCGACAAGCATTACGGGATACGGACAGGGTTCCCATCCACAGAAATAGACTGTATCGTTGCAAACCAGAATCTTGTCTCAAGTAGTGAGCGCTTGGAAAAAGTCTTTTACCACATCGTTCAAAGCGGGAGATACATCCCTGTTTGCGATACACAGGGAACAATCCTCTTCACTCCTGAGATGTACGATCAGAGACACCGCTTAGTGAACATTGCGCAACAGCCATCATTTGATCGGAAGGAAGTGGAGCAAGCTCTACAAGCTGATTATGAGCCTGCCAAACTTCTACGTTTGTTTGAACAGGACTTCGGCGAAGAATTTGAGAAAGATGCCGGTGTCGGAGAGGGCTACACGCTTAAACAACATACTCTTATGGTGCTTAAACAGTTTGATCGCTACTTCGGCCATCTACCTGATGCCAATGCATGGAGAGTTCTCATCGTTTTACATGACATCGGAAAGCCAGAGGCGATTGTGAGAGAGAGCAAAGAACACCAACACGAATACACACTCCCGATCGCCAAAGCTGTCCTCAAAAAATTAGGTTATGGAACGCATGATGTACGTGCATGGGCAACACTCGTTGCGGGAGATCCCATTGGTAAATATCTTCAGTATAACGACTTGCACGGAGCTGCGAGCACTCTTGTTGAAATGGTACAAGAAGCAGAAGTGCCTTTTGATGTTTTCTTCAACAGGATACTGATCCTATTTCAGGCTGATGCAGGAAGTTACACAGCTGATGCAGGTGGCAAAGCTTCCTTGGATTCTCTTTTTATTTTTGATAGAGATAGTGGGCAAATGAAATTTGCTCCAGAAACTGCTGAAAAAGTAGAGCAACTGCGCAGATACGCAAAAGTTCTCTGGCAACAGCTCAGATCTGATCATTGAGAGCTACACCTCGTGAGGTAGAATATATGTATAGAAACCCCAGAAAGGTAGCTCACAGCCAATTGTCAGAACGCCAGACACGCCGGTATGAGACATATGCAGGCAAGGCGATTTCTAGAAAGAACGCGAAGGAGAAGGCCCTCATCACCACCAAAAAGGGCTACAAGGACGTATCCTATGGAACTACTATTCTGCGACATATGTAAGTCATACCGGAAATTCCATGTGGCAAATCAGAGCAAATAGGCAAGCGGGTCTATCCACTACCGTATTCCCTCTTGCTAAAGCAGGCAGGACTATTAACACCTGTAACCTATTGGCTAGCCGAGAAGCCTTCGAAAGACTGGGTTCTATGGAAGAGAGACGCCCTCCTACATTTTGTTTTTTTGAACATCTCCCTGAAGGCCGAAACTCTAGTCCCAGAGTACCAAAACTGCTTTCAGTACATTGCCACTCGGGCGGAATCTGGGAACTGGCGGAGAGAGAGGGATTCGAACCCTCGAACCCCTTTTGGGGGTTACGCGATTTCGAGTCGCGCGCCTTCGACCACTCGGCCATCTCTCCTTAGAAATAGCCGAATAGTAATAGTGCAAAAAAAGCTCTCTGTCACGGAAGAACTGAGTACTCGAGAATATTAGTGAGGCAACAACGCCTGTCTGTTCACAGGTTCTATATACGGCAAATCCAGTGCCTCATAAATATCCTTCTCCTCTTTGCTCGCTATCACTTTTCCTTTTTCATCTGCGAGAGCGTATTCATTCAGTTTCCATCCACGCTCGATGGCTCGTTTGCGCAGGCTGATGTTGTGTTCCTTATCGCCGGTAAAGTACAGAAGCGCGCTCCCCCACTGAGATGCTTCCACGAAACGGACATCCACGCGGAGTCCCGATGCAAGATCGAACGACACTTTGCGATCCCCGTGTGCCACCACATTGCGAACGATGGGGAGCTTCACAATTGCATCAGAGACTTTTTTGGCATCTTTGGTAACGACCATCACATCCAAATCTCCGATGGTAGATTTTTGCCGACGAAATGAGCCCGCTACTTCCGCACGCTCTACATCTGGCACACTTTTGATAGTGGATACGAGCATCTCTGCATCATCTACTACTTCTTCTCTGGGGAACCGACGATTCCTCTCTGTCACCCGTTTGGCACTCTCCAAAATCTTCTTTTCCATCAATTCTGATAACCGTGGAAGACTGCGCAATTTTCCTTCCTCCGCAGCTTTGATAAGATCTGCAACGGTGGTGATTCCCATTGCTTGTAACTGACGTGCCCGCTTAGGACCCATATTTTCCACCTGCATGAGCTCCGCAGGAAGTCCTCCTTGTTCTTTCAGTAACTGATCCAAAAAAGAAATGTGACCCGTACGCACAAATTCCAGGGTCTTCGCCGCAATTGCTTCCCCCACACCAGGAAGTTCCATCAGTGCTTTCTCATCTTTAAACGTAGCAACATCACGGTCCAGATCCTCTATCACCTGTGCCGCTTTGCGGTAGGCATTAGGTTTAAATGCGACACCCTGCTCATCGAGGAGGGCGGCGATTTGGCGGAGAAGGGAGGCAACTTGCTTATTATTTTCCACACATCAAGTTTAGCAGCACTGTACGTTAATTAAATCTTCCTTTAGCGACATATGCTTCCACAATCGTTTTGCGAGCATTTGCTTTTGTTTGATCTGCAATGTTTTGTGCAAATGGAGTGAAGGGAACATTTGGTCCTTGGTTAACTCCCCAGATCTCTGCAGAAACATTCGCCAGAAGACGTACAGTTCTAGACACTTCCATTTTCAATCTATTTATGTCGCTCTGAATGAGATTAGACGGCAGCGCTAGCTGATTAAACTCACTCA
>CAZJPS010000024.1:0-15279 GCA_964548055.1 uncultured Candidatus Peribacteria bacterium | reverse complement strand
AGCTAAAAAACAAAGAGAGATTGCAGCGAGAACAAATACCCCGAATAAATAAAAAATTGATATACCACCAATAAGAGGTGATAAAGTTAAATCAAATAAAATTACTATGCCGATGCACAGGAAAAACCATAGTACAAGAAACATTTTTTGACGAGATTCTGAAAGGTACATATTTATTTGATTATAGCTGTCAATTTGCATTCACAATATTAATTTACTGTTGCAAAAAGCCGGTCCCCGGACCGGCTTTCCTCTCTGTAACGAATGCGTCTGATGTTATGGGTTGGTGGTGGTTCCCTGGTTTGTGCTTGGAACAAGTGGAGTATCCACAGTTCCTTTTACATCAATGCTTGTGCCTGCAGGTTCTTTTTCGCTATTGAACATCGAAGAATTGAATGCAAAAAATGCAATTGCCGCTACAAGTAAAATTGCTACAAGGGTGAATACGAGCATGGCAATGCTTGTATCTGAACGATCTTCATTTGTGTCGTGATGAACGACATGTTGTACATCAGCCATAAAAGCGAGGGGAATAAATAAGATTTCTGCTATGTGTGACGGGGGAGGAAGCGAGTTCTTACAGAAGGGGACAAAGGTGATAAAGATTTTAAAGGGGACAAAGGTTCTTATTTTGAGTTCTGAAAAGCTTTTATAGGTGAAAAAGAGGGGAAGGTTGTAAAGGTTTTAAAGGTCTTTTACAACAAAACCCTTTGTCCCTTTTGTCCCCTTTATAACCTCTGTCCCCTTATTTAGAATGGAATTTCTGATGCACTTCCTTCAGCTGCGGATTCGTCACGTGTGTGTAAATTTGAGTCGTTGAAAGATCTTTATGACCAAGTAACTCCTGAACAGACCTCAAATCAGCTCCATTTCTGAGTAAATCCGTCGCAAAGGAATGGCGAAGCGTGTGTGGCGAGGGATTAGTAACAATCCCCGCCAATCTCGCATATTTTTTTACGACCTTGTAGATGCTGATGCGGGACAAACGATACGACTCTCCGGGTGGAAGTTCGTTCACTGCTGCTTGATGGTTCCTAATAAAAAGAGGTTCTAAGTGATCTAACCTCACATCCAAATATTTTTTGAGTGATTCCACTGCCGCATCGGATAAAAATACCACGCGCAGTTTATTTCTTTTTCCGCGCACACTGATTTCGCGTGTGTTGAAGTTTAGGTCCTTCCGGTTGAGACTTCGCAATTCTTGGAGACGCATGCCTGTCGAAAAAAACATTTTTAGGATAGCGGAGTCCCGAAGACCCTCCTTGGACGCGTTATCGGGCATTTGTAGAAGACGGTGCAACTCCTCTGCGTATAAAACCTTCACTTTCCGCTGCTCCTCCTTAAAACGTCGCACTCGATCGGGCGGATACACATCCATCTCTTCCTCTTGGAGAAGGTACCGGAGGAACGCCCGAAGGACTGTGAGGTGATGATTTTTGCTTCGTAGGCTCAGTTCCCCACCATTTCTCATGCGGAAAGAGTGGAGGGCAGATTTATAGATACGGATAGAACCCTTATCAAATAAGCGGGGATCGTTTACTTCACATAGTTTTAGTAATAGATCAAGGGACTGGCGATAGGAACTAATGGTAAGAGATGATTTATTTTCCTCAGCTCGGAGGAAGGTGAGGTACCTATCGATTGCTTTTGCCAGAGGTGTGGCGGGGGAGGGCTTTTCCACAGGATGTCCTAGTTAACATAATGCATTTTATGTTAATAGATCTGCACAATCAAGAGCAAAATGCCGATTGCCTCACGGACTGCACTACGAAGCTCAAACGCCAAATTTGCGTGTACGGTAGCTGGCTGGATCTGAATAACTCGCCCGGCTCGCGCAGCCAGCAATTCGATTCTGGCTAAATGGTACCGGTCACTAATTCCTACAATACTTTTACACGATTGCATGAGTGGAATCGTATTCCGAACGTTTTCCCACGTAGAATTAGATGAATCCTCTATCGTTATATCTTCAAACACCACTCCCCTTACAACGGCCATACGGCGCATCACCGAAGCTTCACTCTCCTGCATTCCCTCCCCCTTGCCACCTGTCATGAATAGTTTTTTAATCTTTCCTTGCCTGTATAAATCTGCGGCCGCACTTACTCTGCGTAAAATTCCAGGACCAGCATCCGTGTAAATAATTGTGCCGTGTTCATCAAAGACGGGTCGAACTGCTGTCCCAAACACAATGCCACATTCTGCGGGATACGTTGCATCTCCTGCATACCGCGTGAACACGTATCCTATAGAAAGAAGCAGTAGGGCTAATCCTGCACCGCACAAACACAACAGCACTAATATGGTCTTTCGCAGGAATGCAATGCACTTTTTCATGGAGCAACAATAGAAATATGAGATGGAATATCCGGAATGTGCCTGCTCCACGGCGGCCACATGCTTATTTCAACTTTATCTACCTCTGGCATATTGCGCACGATACGAAGCGCGTCCGAAACCGAGAGCCCGGCAATGTCATCGCGCACTTTCTTTCCAAATTCAGCTCCGGTGGGAGTAAGAGGATCTAAAATTGAGCGTTCTGTCGCCAGAATATCTATTGTCATTTTGATCCAATTAAAGGTATCGGAATATTCAATAACGACCGCTTTGTCGGGATCAATTTGTAGCGATTCCTTCATTAACTCTTTTCCTTCTCCAGTATGAGATTCAATTTCACTGCCAAACGACCGCAGAATCTCTGCTGCATCATAAGCAGGTACGGCGTAATCAAGGGAGCCCTGAAGCGTGATAGAATCAACACTCTTATGCAGCGAATCCACTGGGATAATAAATCCTGTGTATGTTTTTTGAATAAGATCACTCTTTTCTAAAAGTTCAATTTGCACACCCTTTTTTAGAGAATTCAATATTTGTTGTTGCTTCTTTATTCGTTCCTTCGCCTCAACAAGAAGTTCGTTCTCGAGTCTTTTTTGTGCCGCATCAATATCTTTTTGTTGTACAAGCGTCTGATAGGCGGTCCTTCCACCTTTTGCTGCCATTTTATTCTGCGCAAATACAAGTTTTTTCTGATCCTCTTCTAGTCCCGCAAAAGTCCATTGCAGGCCCGCTGGTACATTACCGCGATCTCCCATAATTTTTCCGTATATATCTTCGTGATCTGCGCGTGCCAACACCGAAACGGACCCTCCTGATGGTACCGTGATACTTTTTTGCAGCCTAAACACCATGCCTGCTTGATTTAATAACCTGCTTCCTTTTTTAAGATCCACTGGTTCAGGCATAGTATTGTATACAGTCATTGTCACTTCAGCATCATTCCCACTAAATTGATTACTGATATCGGTATACGTAAGAGACTTTGTAACACGCACACTGATAGGCACAAGCGGCATCGTCCTGGCATGACGGGGCACATCCGCCACAGACCCTGAAGCTACCAACATGACATTCATTGTTTGTGTCATCAAATCTGTTCGAGGCCATACACGTACCTCTGCTGATGGAAGTAATCGAAAAATGACGAATAAAAAAAGAGCAATGCTCAAACAAATGAGAAACCAGATGCGAAGCCGAGGAAGAGACAGTAATCCAATTCTCTGCAATCTCGATCTCCATTGCTGCCTCCATAAGCTCGGTGAAAATAAACGCAGTGCTTCTATTGCTTTTGGATGCCCCGATACAGCTTGGCGCAATTGGCGAGTACGATGGTACACGGTAAGGCCCAACGATTCAGCCGCTTCTATAACGCCGGGCTCTTTTGTGGCAATACGTATCCTTTCTCGTATAGATGCACACTCTGACAAAAAAAGCCTTCTTTCTTCACTCTGACGAAGAAAAGCGTTATCTGTACTCGTAAGCACTACGACGATGTCCCCCTGTGTTTCACGAATCCTTCGAGAAAAGCTTAACCATGATTCTTCCTCTGCGCGCGTGAGAATGTGAAGATGAGACATAGAAGAAAAACCGAGGCACCGGTTGCACAAAGAATACCCGAGTACCGAAACCGAAGGAACCGAACTATGTTATTTCTGGAGGACTTCCAATGCTGCTAGTCTTTTCCCAGCAATAAATTCCAACATTGCGCCACCTCCTGTACTTACAAATGTGTATGCATCCAAGGGATAGTTATACCGCACATGAAAATCAATCGTATCCCCGCCTCCAATGATGGTAGTTGCACCCTTTTTTCCGGCCTCCACTATTGCTTCTGCTATGCGCTTAGTGGCATGTGAGAATCGGTTCACTTCGTATAGGCCAAGCGGTCCATTCCACACGACGGTTGCCGCATTCTCTATTGCCTTTTTGTACCTTTCTACCGTGATTTTCCCAATATCAAAAATACTCATGTCCCCTTCAATATCTTCCACTGGCAAACAAATTTTTTCAGCCCCATCTGTGGGCGCACTGGCCACAATGACATCTCTGGGAACATGTATGTCTGCTTTGTCATCCATTTCCGCTTCCAGCATCATTTCCTGTGCTTTATCTATGTAGTCTTCTTCATACTTTGACGTACCAATGTCAAAACCTCTTGCTGCAATGAATGTATTGGCAATGCATCCACCAAGTAAAATGTCATCTCCCTTTGCAAGAAAATGCTCTATAACAGGAACTTTTGTTTCCATTTTTGCACCGCTCACAATGAGTACAAGTGGTCGCTTTGGGTTTTCTAGCACGAGTGACAAATGCTTTACTTCCTTCGAAAGCTGCAATCCCATGTACGAAGGAAGCAGCTTTGGCAGCGCAACCATGCTGGCATGCTTACGGTGGCAATTCGTAAATGCATCATTTACATACACATCACCTAATTTTGCCAATTCTTTTGCGAACGCTGGATCATTACTTTCTTCTCCCGGTTCAAATCTCAAATTTTCTAAAAAAAGAACTTCTCCCGTCTGAAGCTTTGCTGCCAACTGCACTGCCTCTTCTCCAACACAAGAATCACCAAACTGCACTTTTCTTCCCAGCGCCTTTTCCAGTGGCTCCACGAGAGGTTTTTGAGAATACTCCATGGCACGTTTTCCTTTTGGACGTCCCTGATGCGATACAATTACCAGCGAAGCATCTTGTAAAATACGCTTCATGGTGGGAATCAGCGCGTCAATTCTTTCAGTATCCATCACCTTGCCATTTTCAATCGTTACGTCAAACCCTGCTCGCAATATCACTCGCTTGCCCGAGAGATCCGCCTCTTCAAGGAGGCGATAGGATGACATGGAAAGAGTCTAGTGCAGTTTGAAAAAAATTCAATCTTTTGGCTCCATAGAAAATTTCTGGGTTCTGAGATTTGGAGATTAGATTTTGCAATTTAATCAAGGGGCACTGATACCTCGGATCATCTTTTCCACTACAATAGCATGCGAATGTCTCTCTCCCCTCTTATCGTCTCCCCTCTTGCAACGTGCATTTTGGCAATTGTTCTACACAGTGCCTCACTCAGTCTTTTTCCGCGCTGGAAACTCCTTGATTTCCCTGAGCGCTACGGGCTTCAGCGCATGCCTCTCCCCTACCCTACGGGCAGTATTACCGTTCTGCTCTTTTTAGCACTTTCACCGCTGCTTTTTTCGCCCATTACTACAGAATCATTGGTTATGCTGATTGGCATATTCGTCCTTGCTGTTGTGTGTTTTATTGACGACCGATCGCAAATTTCTCCATTTCTGCGAATAGGATTACAGTTATGTATTGCAATGATGATAGTTGCAGGGGGTATTCGCATTGAGGCCATCACCAATCCCCTGCCATGGGCCCCCGAGGGTGATTCACTCATACTCACAAGCGGATGGATGCTGGGCTTTAGTGCCGTATTTACTACCCTGTGGCTCCTCGTCACCATTAATGCACTGAACTGGTTTGATGGTATTCCTGGTCAAGTGAGCGTTCTTTCTACCATCGCCTTTCTCACAATTGGCTTCTTATCTTTAAGCGAACGTGTACATCAGCCAGCGCTCGCACTCATCGCTTTTGCACTGGCAGGCCTTGGGGCTGCTGCTTTCATGTTTGATTTTCCACCTCCTAAAGTTGTGATGGGTGATACGGGAGCTATGTTTTTTGGGTTGATGATCGGTATCCTTACAATTTATTCGGGAGGAAAAGTTGCCACAGCATTTTTAGTACTGGGAGTTCCCCTGTTAGATTTTGTTTTCGTCATTGTACGAAGAATGGCAAGAAGGCAATCTATCTTCCACGGAAATGCACAGGATCAACATTTGCACCACAGGCTCCTCGGGAAAGGGTGGACCCCACGGCAAGTACTGTTCCTTACAGCCAGCATTGGAACCTCTTTTGGAATAACAGCTCTCTTCCTAAGTACAAAGGGGAAACTTGTTGCTTCGTTTATTCTGTTCCTCGTGATGATTGGATTATCTTGGTACACAGAACCTGTAGTAAAAGAAACTTCAAAAACCAAAAACACCACGCCGCGCACTGTGTAAAATGCAACGGATGAACCACTCCCTTTTTTCCATCATCGTGTTCGTACCAAAAAACCATGCTGATAGCATCCGCACCACGCTTTCCAGCTACGGAGCAGGAAAAATAGGTGCATATGATAGTTGCTCGTTTTCTTCTGTAGGCACCGGCCGCTTTCGACCACTCAAAGGCTCCAGCCCAGCAGTGGGGACAGAGGGGGCAATAGAAGAAGTAGAGGAAGAAAGAATCGAGGCTATTGTTTCTCAGGAAACAAATATGTCGCAGTTACTACAGGAAATCAAAAGAGTGCACCCGTACGAAGAACCAGCGATTTTTGTACTTCCTGTGGTGGATTATCACGATTTCTTACAATGATCACTTCCGTGCTGCATATGCGGCCCTCCGTTCATCCCGTACCTAAGTGAACTAGGTACTATTCGTATTACCGTGTGTACACCATGGGCTCACTCATGGCACCCATTGGCTTTGCTTCAATAATAATTGTTGTTTGCCCTATGGGTAGCATTTCTATCTCCGCCTTCCCTTTTACAAAGTTTGAGGCGGAAATTGTGTCTGGGTAGAACTCGGCTTTTCCGTATGCAGTGCGCAAATAGATCTTTTGTACATTTTCTGGATTCTCGACAAGGTCGCCCTTTTCATTTAACAACATGATCGTCACTTTTTCGCGCATGCGTTCTGCTGAAAACGACCCATCATGACGAATCAATATTTTGGAAACATTCGTAGGTGCAATCTGTTTAGCCTCAGACGATGCTGCTGCACTTTGTACAAAAACAGATTCAGGCTTGATATCGTCTGGCGTATGAATAGCCACAATAGTTGTTTCCGTAATATTACGCTTGGCTAAACGTACCTGACGCCTTTCCTGTACTGTCATCTTTGGCTTTGGAGCTCTCTGGGAAGAGGAAGATTCAGCCATTGCTACACGCGGCCTGCCAACAGTATGCGATTGAATGTAAAGCATGGGATGAATGGTGTACTGCAGTCCCCTTTCACGGTGCAGGCCAGCATCCACTGCTTGTGCCATATTCAATCCAGCAGACCGCGCTTCAGCTCCAGTAAATGGCCAGTAGGGATGCCATGGCGCTTCATCTCGATCCATTTGGAAGTGCAGGTGAGGCCCTGTTGCAAAGCCTGTCATACCGCTCGTTCCAATCACATCACCTTTGTTTACAATATCTCCAACGGCTGGCAGCGTCCCTTGCAAGTGAGCGTATACGGAATACAGCGATGTCAATTTTTGGGCATTGTCGGGATCGGGCACATTTGGATGCTTGATCACGATATAATTTCCGTACCCACCGGCGTCGTTATCGATCACGGTCACAATTCCATTCGCAACCGCATGCACAGGAGTGCCAATGGCCGCTACAAGGTCCATGCCTGGATGACTCCCCTCCCCTCGCCCATTTTTGTACGTTCCTAGGTTTTCTACCAAGTATGCTCTGTCGTACTCTGTATTTCCGTTCTTTGTTGGATCGTATGCTGGGAACGGTTTCACACAATCTTTTGGAATCTCACGGAACGTGTGCAGATGAATGGATCCACCGTACTTTGCCCAGCAGGCAAAATCGGGAACTTCCGCCAGAGGCGGCACAAATCCGTCAAATGCGATGGTGCTCTCAAGGCCATTCCCAAGCACCGATTTCCAGAACACATGCCAGCCATTTTGACCCATCATGTTACCTGTAACAAAAGCGAACAAGGAAAGCACTGCAATCCAGAATGTTGTGCGCTCTCGCAAATAAGTAAATGCATGCGGCTCCTTATGCCGGTACACTTTGCGAGTACGGAATGCCTTCTTGTTCTTTTTTGAAGTGTTGGTCATAGGTGTATAGTTTGTTTTACTTGTTTATGATACCACTTTTTGACTTTTGGGTCAAATATGGACAAATGCATCATTTACTTACCAACGGCTGAAAGCACTAAAGCTGCAGGAAATTCGCTTTTCAATACGTTATACGTCACGCCAGTGACTGTCTTTTTGTATGGCGAAATGGGTGCCGGAAAGACAACATTTGTCCAAGGTTTTGCCAGCGCGGCAGGTGTTCGTCAGTCAATTGTTAGCCCAACATACGCTCTTGAACAGCGGTACCAAGGCATTCATGAGTATATTCACATAGATTTGTACCGTTTGAACGAAAAAGAAGCACTGAGGCTCATAGAGCAAACAGAAGACCACGACGGAATACGGTGCATCGAGTGGGCCGAGAGGTTGAACCCTTTCCAAAGGGATCTAGGCCCTGCTATTGACGTTTTTTTAAAAGAGGATGCAGTAGGTCGTTCTCTGGTGTGTGACTTCCGTGATTCCACACCTCTTCCTACTCAGGAAGCTATTGAGCAGTGGAGAAAAGAACTGCACCTCCCTGCACATGTCATTCGGCACTGCGAGGCGGTGGCGGCATTCTGCCGTACCCTTGCTGATGCATTACGTGCAAAAGGAATTATTCTCCGTACAGAAACGCTCATCACAGCGGCAAAAGTCCATGACTTGTTTCGTTTCGTAGATTTTCGTGCGGGAGTAGGCCCCTCTTTTCCTGCAGACCGGGACATTGAAAAATGTTGGGCACATTGGAAAGCGCAATATAAGGGGCTGACGCATGAATCTGCATGTGCAGAATTTCTACGCGCAGAAAAATTCCCAATTCTTGCCGATATTGTAGAGCCGCATGGGCTAAGGCTTCCTTCGCCTGCGCGCACAAAGATCGAGCAAAAAATTCTCTACTACGCCGATAAAAGAGTGCGGGAAGACACTGTGGTGACCTTAGATGAGCGCTTTGAAGATTTTGTTCAAAGATATGGCAGCGGAAAGGAGAGTGAAGAAAGCAAAATTTGGCTTGAGGAAGCAAAAAAAGTTGAGCGCGATCTTTTCTCTGCCTAGAGAAACGTGCCCGATCATCTGGAAAAGCTTCTACGCTACAAAAAGCGCTCTCTTAGTTTTTATGCGCCACGAAGTATTTTTCTGGTCTTTTCTAATCGCTCCTTTATCTCCTTTTCTGCACCTCTGTCGCTTGGCTCATACAGTACGTGTGGAAGCATACCGAGCGGGAAATAGTTTGCCGTTACAACAGCATGGGGATTATGGTGCGGATACTGGTATCCCTCTGAATACCCCTGCTCTTTCATACCTTTTAAAGGTGCATTTCGAAGGTGATTGGGTACTTCCAATGTAGGTGCTGCCTTCAAAGCCGCTTTTGCTTTCGCCATTGCGACGGTAATTGCATTACTTTTCGGTGCCTGAGCCAAATATATACAGGCATGTGCAAAGAAATATTCAGCCTCCGGTAGACCCACACGCTCAAAAACATTCCACGCAGATGCCACAATGTGCAAAGCTTCTGGGTCAGCGTTCCCTATATCTTCACTTGCAAAAATTGCCATGCGACGAAAAAGAAAGCGCGGGTCTTCCCCCGCTTGTAACATTTTAAAGAGCCAAATGAGCGCCGCATCGGGATCACTACCTCGCAATGTCTTAATAAATGCAGAGATAGTGTTGTAGTGATCTTCGCCTCGCCCATCGTATCTCTTCCCTTTTTCTCGCAAAATTGCGTCGGCTGCTTTGGCATCAATCTTTCCACCCATGGTAAGGGCAGCCAATTCTAATGAATTGAGTGCAATGCGCGCATCTCCGTTTGCTATGGAAGCGATGTGAAGGAGCGCTTCATCAGACACTTCCACTTTCCCAGCAAATCCATCGGACGAAACAAGGGCTCTCTTTAGTACTTGAACCAGATGTTCTACCGATAGAGGCTTTAACAGATACACATGCGAGCGAGAAACCAATGCCTGATTCACATCAAAATAAGGATTCTGTGTTGTTGCGCCAATGAGAATGACTGCTCCGCTCTCTACATACGGAAGTAAAGCATCTTGCTGTGATGTGTTGAATCTATGAATCTCATCAATAAACAGTACGGTGCGCTGATGGAAGGACTCTGACATCTTTTTTGCCTCCTCACACACTGTTTTAAGCTCTTTAACTCCACTTACAACTGCATTGAGTTGCACAAATTGAGCGCTGGTTGCCTCTGCGATAATGCGTGCGAGTGTTGTTTTTCCTGTTCCAGGAGGACCGGCCAATATAACCGACCCTACTCGATCTTCCTCTATGGCTCTTCTGAGCGGGCTACCAGGCCCTACAATATCTTGTTGCCCTACAAAATCCTCGAGTGTAATGGGACGAAGACGATGGGCAAGGGGTGCTGTCACAGACATGAAGTGATGCTAGCACCTCCTTCTTCGTGCGCAGAATTTTCTCTGCTACAAATTTGATTTCTCTATCGTACGAATGCTTTTTCTCAATTCTTCTTCCCCTATTTCCACAAGCCGTAAAGCCTTCTGCCAATCAATTTTCTTTTTCTGTAAGGAATCCAACTTATCCCCTTCCCTTTGAGCAACAATAACTGTGGCTTTTCCAGCACTCATGGCGGCTAAAGCCCCATGATAACGTTCTGTAAGAACAGAGGATGCCTCACCAACTGCTTTCATAACGTCTGCAACTGCTTTCGCGGAAACGACGCAAGTGGGAACGGGCATCTGTTTCTGAATTTCATCTACAATTTTCTGTTCCTGCGCATCATCCGGTTGAAATGATAGAATGACAACTGATGAAAACTTGTGTGAATTCACCATGTCTACCGCTCTTTGTTTGAAGGAAGCACTGGAATTGTGCCTAGGGATGACAGTGAATACATTTTTTGAAATGACATCAACTTTTTCTTTACAGAAAGCGGAATAGATAGGATCGAAACTTTGAATTACTTTTGTATTCAGTATCGGCTGGATGCGAGCAAAGCTCTGCTCATCGCGCACAGAGACAAACGTTGCATTTTTGAACGCGCTTTTGCAAAACCACTCCCCCAATTTCGTACGAAATGGTCCAATACCCTGAAAGGCAAAGAATCGTGGTTTCCCAAACAGTGCCGCTACTGCTGCATGAATCCACCACAGAAAGCATGCAAATACTGATTCACTATCTGTAAACAAAGATCCACCCCCAAATACAACTGCGTCTGTGCGTTGCAATTCTTGGAGTGTGCGAACCCACCCCAGAGCAAAGAATGATCTTAGCCCAGTAGGAAGCCTTGGTACTTCCTGTGTGCCAGTTGGATGAGCAGAAACTATATACCATTCGCATTCAGGAAATGTTCGTACAAAGTATTCTTTCAGAGCTTCATCACCAAAATTACCGACTCCATAGTTCCCAATAAGCATGCAGCGCATATGTAAGATATAGTCTCACACTTGAGTAAATCTCAAAACCCAAATCCCAATGACCAAAAGGCGATTCGTCCGTAATCAGAATAATTTTTATTGTTGAGATTTGGTTCTTAGGATTTGGGATTTACTTCGTCTCTGTCTTTTCCTCTTTCACAGCTTCTGTGGGAGCTGCTTCCGTTGCCACTTCTACCGCTGGTGCTTCCACCGCTGGTGCAATGGCCACTGCAAATTCGTCTGCACCCGTAAAGCGTTCACTCATGCGAGCCGCCTTTCCTTTGCGTCCACGAAGGAAGGAAAGCTTTGCTCTGCGAACTTTTGCCACCTTCTTCACTTCAATTTTCTCAAGCATGGGGGAATGAAACGCAAAAATACGCTCCACACCAATTCCTGATGCAATACGACGTACGGTGAACGTGCGATCTGTAGGCGTGTGACCCATGTGTATAGCAATGATCAGACCCTCAAAAATTTGTGTGCGCTCCTTCTCCCCTTCCTTAATAAGTTCATGTACACGCACAGTAAAACCTGGCTTCAGCTCTGGAAGGCCTTTTTGGTATGGTTTTGCCAAATCTGTTAAGAGACGGGATGTCATGAGCTGGGAGAGCTTAATGGTCTTTTACCCCTCTGTAAAGCGGATTTTGGTGCATAATGGCAGTTGGAAGCAGATACAAGAAACCTGTACTTTGCTGAGTAATGGAAACATGTGCTCCTGTGGAATAATCGAATCTCATTATCCCCCACTATTTTTGGGCTTCAGCCATCTTTTCTTGTATGAGATTGAGCACTGTAAGATGGCGAGGATCCTGCACTATTTCAAGAATAAAGCGATCTTTTAAGCTGAGACGGTATAAGAAATCTGCCTCAGAAAAGATGGAATACTTCACATGCTTGTACTGAGGGTCTTGCATGAGAAGCGTCTCGAGCACTTCTCGCTGCAGTGGGCCAACAATAAGAAGATCTACTTTGCTTTCTGTTCCCGTGAACGAACCTGCCAATACCACTAACTGTACATTTGGTAACTTTTTAAGGCTGGTAATGAGTGGGCTTTCCGATTGTACTTCTTTTGCAAAAATATTACGGAGATCTGCATAGAGGGGAAATTCTGTATCTACGTGATAATACTTTTTACGATTGCGATGGCGCGATTTCACAAGGCCTATTCTTCTCAAATTCTCTAATTCTCTTCGAATCGAGTTAATCTGCTCCCCCAAAAGGCGCGTGAGTTCACGAATAAAATATTCACTCTCTGGATGCAACAAAAAAGTGGAGAGTAATTTGACTCTCGTTTGGGAGCTAAAGAGGGCTTTGAGTGCTGCAGAAGACATGTTCACAAACCTTACTCACATTGCCACTATGAGTGCAAGAAAATTATTCAATCCATTGATCAATCAATGTGATCGTGCTTTTTGGCTTACATATATATAAATATTGACATAATAACTAAACTTTACGTACGTCACTGGATACAAAATATACTCACTATTTTTTAAAAGTAGTTTGTAATATCATTATTTATATTGTGTTCCTAATAGACAATTACTGCCCGATTTTTGCTATTTGCTAGAGGAACTATACATGCCTCCGTATATTGAATAAAAAGCCAAAAAGTGCTATTATAATCTGATTGCGTAAACACACACTCATCCTTGGCGGTGGTGCACTGATAGCCCTCCTTTTTGTCCTGCACGGAGAAGGAATGCAGTTTGTAAACTTTATCCCAAAAGTACTTGCTCAAGTACCTCCGGGTGGAGGAATAGGAAATGATGTTGTAAATGCGGCTGGAAATGGAGGTGCTGCGGCTGCCGGAGGCAACGCACAGGCGGATGGGTCTTCAATCGAAACTATCGCAAATACACTCATTCAGGGGATGACGTTCCTCGCATTTTTCCTCATCACGGTGTTCAACACATTAATGTGGTTCTTGTTCATCCTCCTGGATATTGTTATGAATCCAGCCTGGATTTTTGATCTCCAGGTAAACGGGCAGGCAGGTGGACTTGTGAACATGCTCCGCGAAATCTGGCAACTTTGCCGTGATCTCGTAAATTTGGGGCTCGCTTTCACGCTCATTGCAGGTGGAATACAAATGATCATCACTGCAGATTCTTCAAAAATAAAGGAAGTTTTGCCCCATTTTGTGATGGCGCTGGTGCTTGTGAATTTTTCCTGGTTTATTCCCCGTGTGGTTTTTGATGTGAGCCAGGTACTCACATACACGGTGTACCAAATACCATCACTCCTGGACGGAGGTGGTTGCGTACAGCCCCCCACTCGAACGCAGCCGGCTAGGCCCTGTGAAATAGTGGTGAATTACGCATTCTTTGACGATGCTGACCGTATTGGACGCGCTGACCCTATCGATAACCCCATGCCCGGTTGGACATGCCCAGTGCCTTCTGTGGTGTGCATTCAAACTGCACCCATCAACTCCCCAGAAGCACAAACTCACATGCAAATGCATAGCGGCATCTTGAATGGCCTGATTGTGAACCACGCCAGGTTGCGCACCCTCATACCAATCAGTGACCTGAATGATTTGCGGCTGGGAGGCGCTGGCCCCGTTCAATTGGAAACTGCCACGGACTATCTGCGTCTAGCAGCTATGCCCATTAAAATCATCATTGTACTGCTCTTCCACGTTGCCCTCTTCTTCCCTCTACTTGCGCTTGTTGCCGCATTCTTTCTCCGCATTCCAATCCTGTGGATCACGATGGCGTTTATGCCGCTGGTTGCCCTAGGATACGTGGTGCCTGATAATCTCTTTGGAGAATTCAATCCAAAGAAAGTGATCATGGAGCAATTTATTGGCGCAGTGATGCTTCCCGTAAAAGTAGCAGTTCCCTTTACCATTGGATTTATTTTGGTGAACGCAGGGTCGCAATCCTCTCCCCCGGACATTTTTAATCAGGCTATCCCTCTTGCCGTATTTTCGGACATCAGCAGCCTGTGGCAAATCATGTGGATGATCATTGCGCTCTTTATTATTTGGAAATACTCGTTTGAAGCACTCAAGGGCGGCGGCGAAATGGTAAACTTGCTTACAGATAAAATTAAGGGCTTTGGAGATGCCACCTTGGAATTGGCCAAAAAAGCACCTCTCAGCGTTCCGTTCATTCCATTGCCGGGTGGAGGAACAGCCTCTCCGCTGGAACTGGGCCGCAGCTTCAGCCCGCGCCAAGCGCTTGCAGAAATCGATTCCGGTCACGGATTACGAGGTCCAGGCGACCGCCTGCAGGAAATGCTCGCCCGCCGAAGAGCGGGTGGCACTATACATCCGGAATCCGAGCGTGTATCCGAAGTGGTGCGCAGCAATACCAACAACATCCAGACAACCATCAATAGCAACGTGAGCGATTTCACAAATCCAGCGCAGACTGCAACGCATACAGCAGCCCTAGAACGTATTCTGAAAGAAATTCGTGCCGCGAACCCTGCTCTGACCAATACCAATGCCGAGCTAATTGTAGAAGGAATTCTGCATGCGATGCCAAACGCATTTACCCAAGTGCAGAGAGCACATCTTCTTGCCGCCGCTCGTCGCTTGCCTCCTGCTGGTGGCGCCAACCCTCCAGCAGGGAATCCATAATCCAAACAATCGTGTATGACAAGGCCCGAAATACAACAGTTACCGGAAACACAGCAAATGCCACAAGGCCTCAATAGGCC
>CAZJPS010000023.1:9251-15335 GCA_964548055.1 uncultured Candidatus Peribacteria bacterium | reverse complement strand
CTCACTTCCATTCACAGAGGAACCTGTTGTAAGGGTCCGTTTCATAGGAATTGACGCTCCTGAAATTATGAATGCGAATGCGGCTATTGTTGCCTATGGAAATGAATCTAAAACTTTCTTGGGAGCCCTTCTAGAAAACAAAAAAATAGAACTACAATTTGATACAGAGTTATTCGATACCTACGGTCGTTTACTTGCGTATGTCTACGATAATTCTGGTCATTCACTTCAGGAACAGATGCTACAGAATGGCATGGCGACCGTGATCGAGGGATATTCATTTTCTCAGCGGACTCAGTATGAAGAAATTGAGAACGCTGCTCGGGAAGCAGGAAGAGGTCAGTGGAAAAGTCACACGAGTGTTGTTCTTGGAGAAAATAGTGTTGCCGAAGAGGAGACTTCGCACACAGATTTCAGTGCCCTTCGTATCAGTGAAGTCTATGCATCTCCAGCTAGTGGCGAGGCTGAGTGGATCGAGATTGAGAACACTGGTGATGAGCCTATCGTTTTGAAAGGTCTCTTTTTGGATGATGTGGAAGGTGGCAGTAAACCATGGGCTTTTCCAGATACTGTGTTGGACGAACATGCTTTTTTAGTTCTTACAGCTTCCGATACCAAGCTCGCACTCAATAATGGTGGCGACGATGTTCGCCTCGTTCTTTCGGATAACACAGTTTTGGATACAGTGACGTATCCGTCTCTCAAAACAGGACAGTCGTATGCTCGTAGAGTTGATAATGAATGGTGTGTTACGGTGCAGCCAACACTGGAGGCATCAAATCTTTGTCTCATTCCAACTACTACAGCAAAAAAGACTGCTTCGTCTAAATCTTCGAAGGCTAAGGTGACTGCTGCAAAAACTACTGTGAAGGCGAAGTATGTAAATGTTACTTCGGGTCCCTCCTCCGCTCTTGCTACGGATGGCAGGTCGGGCTCGGGAAGCCAAAATCTTTCGGGTGCTGTGATGACTGCTGTACAAGGATTAGTACTTGCAGGGGATTTATCGAATACAGTTCCATCAGATATATCGGTGTCTTCAGGATTATCCCTCGCAGATTATATCTTGGTAGGACTTCTTGTTTTGTCGGGTATTGGATATGGAAGTTACACATGGTGGCACCGTGTAAGACCTCTCAAAATTCGCAAGACGAAAAGGCGGTAAACCCTCTTGTTCTTTTTTCAACTCATCCTTTACCCTCTTTCTCTATGGTCAGCACAGCAGTTACCAAATCCGTTCTCAATAAAGCGATAACCCAATCTGAAAAACGGATGAAAAAGTATATGTCCATGTCAATTGCTGAGATAGCTTCGGCATCAGAAGAGAAAATGAAAAAATATTTTGATGAAAGAGATGACCGTCTCTTTGAAATTTTGGACAAGAGAATAGAAGAACGTATTGATGTAATTTATGTGTATATGGCTGAATTAAAAGAAGAAACAAAGCTCCATTTTGATGCTGTTGCCGAAAACTCTTTCATGATTTTGGAGGTGGCCTTGGCGATGTGCATGCGGGCGTAAAAGATCATGAATGGCGCCTGAAGAGGCTAGAGATTCATACAAGAGTCTCATAAGGACATTTTTTTGGCTTTCGCTGGCTTTTTTGACGCTGCTTTGCATTGCCTGAATTGCTGAAAAAGCCTATAATGTGTAGATTTGGCAACAAATACGAACATCCCAGTTGGCGGTGATGCGCACGATCCAAACACTCGTGAATTATATGATGTCACGATGGGCTTGGTAGATCCTAGTCTTAAATCTCATATTTGTAATGATCCAGCATCATTTCATTCCATGCCGGACAAAACTGACTCTTTTGAATCACATCAACATTTTTTGGAGTATCTAGGTGCATGTGCGTATCAAGACCATCTGCAAGAAGTAAAAGGTGAGCATCAGCAAAGAGAGCATCAAGAAGAGACTGAGAAGCAGCAAGAGTTACAGAAAACAGAACATCTTTTTGATGATTCTCAAAGTTCATGATTACGTCACTGTTTCAAAGTGGGCATTTCAAGAGCGTTCAAGAGAAACGTCTTCTTTCCAATCAGTTTGGTGTTGAAGGATTCAATGTGCCACAGCAGCAACCACAAGTGCCTGAGCAGATGCAACAGAGGATGCAATTGGCATATATGCTTTCTTTGCAACGTACCCAAGCGTTACTACAGCAGCAGTATTTTCGCCTGATCTATCAGCGTTTTGGACCTGCGTATGTGCAGAATGTGTGGCAGCAATATAGGATGCAGCGCCCTCCTTCGTATGGATATGGATTTCCTATGCGGGTCCCAGGGTTTCGCCCTCAGCAACCGAGACAAAATGGCTCTGTAGCCACACTGAATTTTTCAGGACAACCACCAGCTGGACCAAATGCTCAATCACAGAATATATCTTCAAATGGTCCGCTCTCGGCACCGGGTGGTCATATGGCGCCACCTCTTCTCACATCTCAAGAACAGCAAGGAATGAGTGCTGAACAGGTTGCTCTTCCTCAGGGATTACAATTTCTCGTGTACGGAACTACCGCAGAGGCATGGGTGAAAAGCAGGATAGAATTTGTTCGCGCATTACAAGATCCTAACGGTTGGCGCGGCGGTTTGGCATTTGTGATGCTTGAACAAATAGAAAAAAATATCCGCACATTTGTCGGACAGAGTGGGCAAGGACTGCAATTCATTGAACAAACTATGACGAGCACTGAGCAGCTTCAACGCCCAGGCCAAAAATTTGCGTTCGTTCGTGGCACTGAAAAATGGTTTCTCACTGAAGCACCCGTACGCACTAACAGCAATATGTTGGTCATTCGAAAAGAAAGTGATCCTCTTACGCAGGTGTCCTTTCCTATGAATGCAGTGTTTACTGCTGGCACTGTCCGCTTTTCCGAAGTTACTCGTTTGATGGGAATTGCCGAGGAGCGAAGAAAGAGTGAGCAAGCAGACGCAGCAGGGATGCGAGATTTTGATCTTCCTCGCAATCGCCCCGTTGCATACTTAGGTTTTTATCCTACGAGTGATCCAACGGAGAGATCGCAAATTGAAAGTTTTGGTCCGTTCCTCCGTTCTCGCGGTTATCCAATGGTAGGTGACGGCCAGCCTGCGGTAGGAATTGCTCGCGATCCAATTGGTACGATGCGTACTCGTATCGCTGCACAGCGTCAGTTGGGAGTGAAGGATATGTTCCTGAATATTTCTGTACATGGTGACGAGCAGGGGATCGTTTTCGGGCCTCTTGCAGATGGGACAAGTGGACGTGTGTCGCCGCAGCAATTTTTGGCGCTTCTGAACCAATTCCCAGATTGCAACTTTTTTATCACACTCAATGCCTGTCATGGAGGAGGATTCAACACCGCTAGCTACACGGGACTAAATTCAACGAACAGTGCCAGCGGCCGACGCGTCACAGTTTTTGTACAGACCAAACCAGAACTCCTCAATCCCGTTCATCGGCCAACTGGTAGTGATCGCGAACAATTCTCTAGTCCCTACGATTATTTTCTTGTTCATTATTTGCAGCAGGGTATGAGCTATGGTCAGGCCCATCTGGCGGCTGATGAAGCCACGAAGCGCTTATATCCAGGCTTGGACGCAGGTGTGTTCCGCAGTGGTGCTAGTGGTGGAGTATCTACTGCCGATGCAGGGCAATTAGGTCCACTACCTCTTCATGGAGGTCCTGGAGGCCTTGCCTAAGCCAAAATAGTGAAATGATGGTCATGCGTTACTCTCATTGAGAATATGGGCTTTTTCTGGTATAATAAGGAGAACAATGCATACACAAAAAAATCACCTTTGGCCACGTGTTTGCGTATCAGAACAGCGCTTACTTCGATTGAGTGGCACAGAAAGTAGAATCCAATCCCATGAGAGTGGAGAAGGATCGAAAGGTTCACAACAGGCAACGCTGAACGAAGTGGAGAAAATGAAGCAAGAAGATGACGATTTTGTAGAGAGAGTGTCGCGTCTTTCTGGAGCGTGGGTGTTACCTGGATATCGTACAAAGAAGGCAATTATCGAAGAATCACGAAGAAAAATGGAGAAGGACCATCCAGAACTTGCAGTACGCTGGTCACTCATATTTCGTCCTGCCTTGCGTGCTACTCGTCATATGGTAGAAAAAAGGATTGCTCGTGATCTTGCAAAACAACTTATTGATTTGGAGAGAGGTCGAGCAGCTGATGCAAATGCGATGGATGAAAAATTCAGTCGTTTGGAGAGTGGTCTTAAAAGTGGCAGTATACGAGTGAGAAAACGCGCAACTAAAGTTTCTTCAGCGCGTCAGAAAAAACTTGGAGCAGTGGAGCAAAGTTTTGCAAAGGAATCTGCAAAAGCAGAATCTGGCTCTGTGCCAGAGCAAGCGAAAAAAGCAATGGAAGCAGAACTTGTCCTCCGCAAAGATTTGGTAAAACGCGGTGTCATTCGTGCAGATGAAATCAATATTCTGTTTGAAGAAAATGCACGTGCGGGCATGCTAGGGACTACTCGCTTGCAGCGTTTGATTGCTGCTGATCCTGCTCTTTCTAAAGATCCATCATTGCAGAAGCGATATTTAGAATATGTTCGGCTGCTTCGTTCAGGCCACTTACTTGGTAATAAACAAAAGTGGTACAGATCTTTCTTCCTCACGGAGGGTAAACTAGCTCTCACGGTGCAGAATCGTCTCCGCTTTTTGAAAGAAACACCCGTTATTGAAGGGCAGCAAATAAAAGTGCAGTTACCCAATCTGCCTGCAAAAACTTTGTATGCAAAAGGACGCAGTTCAGATCATGATCGTATAGAGCTTATGGAGAGTGGTAGCAAAGAACGTTTTAGTATCTTCCCTGTTAATCCTCAAACAGGAGAAGGATATATTGTGTACCGTGGATCCGATGGAAAATTGCATGAAACAAAATTAACTGATACCAATTTCCGAATTACCTTGTAATTGTATGACGCATATATTGCCATCACTGGGAACTTACTCGATCGAAGAGATTGAGAACTATGTGCACACATCTGTTCTTCCTGAAGACCAAAAGAAAGCACTTCTTGAAAGAATTGAAGCAGAGGAAAATTCATCTCCAGATGACGAGTTCAATTTTTCTTCTGAATTGTGCCATGATCTTTTGCCAATCATTGCTAATCACCGCCTACGTTTACAGGAGGTAGCGCGCGAGAGTACTCAGCGTGCGGATGCATATGAGAAAGAAGCAGAAGAACAAGTTCAGCTTGAAGCTGAAGAACAGGACACCATAAACCGTTTACATGAGCACGTGCGCGGTGAGGGTGAAAAGCTTCTGCGTGAAATGAATAATAGGGAAGAAGCAAAAGCTGAAGCTAAAACTCCAGAGCAGATTCAGAGCTTGTATGATATGTTGCAAAAGCCGAGTGATAATTGAAGATGTGTTTAAAACTTCTTTAATGTTTGTTATCAGTATCATGAAATTTGATAATTTTTTTTAATATGCTATAATAATAAAGTATGTCTGCTGAAATAAATAGTCAACTGGATCGAGCACTAGGTGTATATCTTGATAATGATAGGAAGAAACTTCCATCACGAGAAGATATTATTTTACGCTTACGGACTTTCATAAATGGGGCACCATTGTTAAGTGGCCCTGAAATAACTTCAGTAGCGAATGATGCAGTAAAATATTTAAAAGCTCCTGATCAAATCAAAGAAGGTATAAAAAATGATATTGTAAAAACAATATCTTCCCTACTTACTCAGAATTCTGAGAGAGAAAGAAAATTAGATATTTTTATCGGGAGATTGCAAAATTTATTTGCACAAATTTCTCAAAATCACGGGCCAACTCATTTTGGAATGCGTTTGCGTAACGTAACGAAAGACGATGTTAAAAAAGCAGTTATGACTATTTATCCAGAATCAGCTTTCTTAAAAGAAGTGCAGTTAAATAATATTATTGAAAAGGCGAAGACTTGGTACGAAAAAAAGAAAAAAGAACCTACAGAAAGCAAGCTTATCAATGAGCTACGAGATTTAGTTTTTATTTCCGCTCCAGTTCTCACTCCCCCAGCTGCACCAGCTCCAGCCCCAGCTGCACCAGCTCCAGCTCCAGCTCCAGCTCCAGCTGCACCAGCTCCAGCTCCAGCT
>CAZJPS010000023.1:0-9151 GCA_964548055.1 uncultured Candidatus Peribacteria bacterium | reverse complement strand
TGCACCAGCTCCAGCTCCAGCTCCAGCTCCAGCTGCACCAGCTCCAGCTCCAGCTGCACCAGCTCCAGCTCCAGCTGCACCAGTTAATTCTTTATCGAATAATTCTCAGGCTGAGATTGAGACAAAAGTTAGGGATATATTTAGCAAATTAAAAAGTGAGAATTCCTTTATTAGTTCAAAAATTCTCAGAGAGTTAGGGAATGAATTTCCAGATCAGTTATATTCGATTAGTGAGGAAGAACTGAAATATCTAATATCAATTATTAAAGCGCAAGAAACAAATCCACAAAATGATGCCTATCTAAATTTGGTTGTTAAATTTATAAATGGAATATCAATTCCAGTTGTACATCCTCCAGCTGCACCAGCTCCAGCCCCAGCTGCACCAGCTCCAGCCCCAGCTGCACCAGCTCCAGCTCCAGCTCCAGCTCCAGCTGCACCAGCTCCAGCTGCACCAGCTCCAGCTCCAGCCCCAGCTGCACCAGCTCCAGCTGCACCAGCTCCAGCTCCAGCTCCAGCTCCAGCTGCACCAGATCTTTCTACCGAACTTAAAGCTCACTTGGAATTAGTATTGAGAGGGTTATTCTCGAAAAGAAATTTATCAGATAGTGAAATTATTCCTGCCCTTCAGCCCCATATTCCAAAAATAGTTTCATTAAGTGATTCTGACAAAAATGACATAGTATTAGCTGTACGTAGGTGGCAAGATCGTTCAAATACTTCAAAAGGAAATGATGTTCAAATGATTGTGCAAAGAATTTTGGATCGAGGTTTAGTATCTATGCCTAACCCACATCAGTTTAAAATCTATCGTCCAAAAGCAAAAACAGCTCAGGCCCCAAAAAAACCTGAAGCAGGTAATCCTCCAGAGCATAATGCTCCTGGTCATGGAGCCCATCATTGATCAAAACAGAGAGATTATAAATAAGATGAGAGTTTTGACATTTTAAATTTATATTTTTTAAATGTTATATATGTTTGTTTTATACACAGTAAACAGCAGTTTTAGTTAAGTATTTTTACTAACAAAAAATCAATAAATGTGCTAAAATAGTAAGATTTCGATGCCAAACCCACATCCTTCTCCGCAGGCTGGAACGCCAGGGCATTCTGAAAATAATGCTGCTGAAGGCTTGAATACTCGAATAGAGCATTCAGATGATGTTTCAGTTTCAGCTCGAATTCTGCAAGTCCAAGCACTTTCAAGAGTACTTTTGAGTGGTGATTTGTCTCCAGATGGCGGGAAAGATCAGTTAATAGCAGAGGCGGAGGTAATTACTAAAGAATCAGTGGAAAATTTGTTCCAATTACTTCCACAAGTGCATATCGAAAATATTATTAAGAACACCCAAAGTCGCTTACAAGAAATATTAAAATACAAACTTTTAGAGTCCGAAGATCCTAAAAAAGACCCTAACATAACACACCGTTTATTGATTCATGAAGCTATGTCAGAAGCTATCTCAGAACAAATCATATCAGCTGATGTGTTAGATATTGCTAAGGTCATAGCTAATACCGGAAATGCAAGTCAGGTATCAGATTTAAATGCTGATGATAGACGAATTCTTGATCGTCTTAGTGAAGGCAATGCTAATCCAGTAAAAGTTCTTATCGCATTTTACGCTACAAGGAGAAAATTTGATTACCATTCAGCTTTACTGGAGTCATTACTTTTTGATCCAGAAACAGGAGAATCAAATGGCATTGATGCATCTAATGCAATTCTTAATTTTGAGTTAAAAAGGGCCTATGGTGCAGATGAAGTAACCGCAGCTGAGACATTAGCTTATATCAGTGGTAAGACACATGTTGCTGCACAGCAAATGAAAAGTGGAATAAAAAGAGATGCTGAAGTTTCTTTTGATCACCATAGTTATGAGCAAAAAAAGAAAGCTTTTGCAAAAACTTATGGTTCACAAGCAGAAGAAAAATTTGAAAAAATTCTTCTGAAAGAAAAAATTATCGGTGACAATATAGATCCTATGAGTTATTCACAAGATCTGGAAGATGTACGTTTGCGCTACTTTACTCTTTTGAATCTTACAACATTAGTTCCAGCTAATAAGAGAATTCCTTTGAGTAAAAATCTCACAAAACAACTTACACATTACAGAGAAGCGATTGTAACTCGGCAGTTGCAAGTTGCATATTTAAAGAAGCTTCAAAGTGGAGAGGATATTAATGAAGCGCTGGACTTTAAGCCTTTGCAAAAAGAACTCTTTGAGTCTCTTTCTGCTAAAAAAATTCCTGACAATTTAAAGCAAAAAGTAGAGAGACGTTCTAATGATATTTGGCATGAGTTTAACAAGGACCTAACCTGGTATAATGAAGCGCCTAAAGACGTCTTCTCTGGAATGAATCCTTTTAAGATTGGATGGAACCTGGTAAAAAATAATCCGATTAAAACTGCACTTGGTGTAGGCACTGCCGTTGGTGCAGGAACTTTTGCTTTAAGTGCAGCTCCTGGAGTATTAACACCAGCAGCTGTCGATTCTGTAAAAGCGTTTTTGGGTAGTGTAGGAAACATGGAATTTTTGAGGACTGGCATTAATTGGCTTTGGAATACAGTAATTTCTAATCCGGTCTATGCAGGTATTATTGGCGCAGCAGCCATAGCAACTCCTTTTGCTTGGAGGGAAATTAGAAAGAATAAAGTGCTGGCGATAGGATCAGGAATTGGAGCTGCTACCGTTCTTATTCCGCTTTCCATTCTTCCAGTACCTCTTGTTGGTGTAGGAGGCTTTTATGCGGGTTCAATTTTTGGTCCTAAAATATTGAGAGGCTTGGGCCATATTAAAAACTGGTTTACCAATACAGCAGCTCCAAGCGCAAAGAAACACTTATGGGATGAAACCTCTACTCTTTCTGGCAAGAAAGGGAGCTCCTCAGGAGGAGGCGAACATGGCCATGGAGGTGGTGATGGCGGTCATCATTAATACGCATTTATGAATACACACATTTCTCATTGTCGGCAACTGTCACTAACCAGCTATAGAGCGTCCGAGCACCGGCTCTGTAGAAATATTGAGAGTCCGGATCGTGCTTATGAGGCACTGGAGGCAGGCAGGCAGATAACGGGAAATCCGCATCTTAACGAAGTATTACAGAGTTACACCTCTATTATTCAGCATGAATTTAATAATCCAGCTGATCGGCAGAATTATTTGTCTCCTGGGGTCAGAACTAATTTCTTTGCACTTCTTTTGAGGGGAATGCTGAGAACAGTAACGCCTGCAACAGTAGTGAATATGCTTACTGGCCCCTTTGCTATTCCTGCATCTCTATTGCCTCAAAATGGTGTTCAAAATTATACCGTCAATGCTCGTACGAATATTAATGCAATTGATCCATTTGCGCTCCAGGCTGTACCTGGAGGGCTGGACGCTCAGCAAACATCGAAGTTGCAAAAAGAATGGGTAGATACTTCTGGCACACGCATTCCATTTACAGTTTTGCGTCGCAATATTCAGGAATACATCACATGGAGAAATGATCTCAATGCTCTACTTAGAAATAATTCTGTCCCTTTTGCACAAGAAGAAACGGTGGATGCGCCATATAGCACAGCAACTCTTAGTAGAAATGTTCACTTTGAATTGCTTGCCTTGTGGAGCAGCGGCGATGCTCGTAGAAAAGAGATAACAAATATTGTGTCTATAGCTGGTACTCCTGCTGAACGCATTCAGCGCATTACTAAGTATATTGAAGGGCTTAATCCTCAGATAAGAAATGAATTACAAATTCATAACCGTATTCGGACCGATATTACGTTGAATGCGATGGGCAATACGGAGTTCCTCAGCAGATTTGGAATTATTATAGGTTCGTTTATTCGCAAAAGATATTTGGATCAGCGAATGGCGGGAGGTAACAATGTGCCAAATGCTGCCCTATGGGAGGCACAACCAATGCTCGCACATCAATTCCTTTCAACTACGCAGTTTGCTGAATTGGATACCAACCGAGATTTCTTGCAGGCAATTGATTTCCATTTTGGTCCTAATTCTTCAGGTAGAGCTCCTACCGATCGCGCTCCAAATAATATGCAGAGGAGAGATGTGCAGGTGGGAATTAGCTTGATAGTTCAGAGCCTTACAGAGTCTGATGTTGCCATGACAAATTCAACATTGAACCGTGTAGATTTGCGAAATCGAGTTGGTATTGATAGGCAGATTGAAGAACAGGCAGCACGAATATGGGAATATATAAAAGAATTTAGGGATCATCCCATTGGTTCTTTATTAATGGGAGCAACAGCATTTATTGTCATACGTTCTGCATGGAATCTAATATTTAAGCGGCAAAATAGGAATATTTGGAATTATTTGGCCTATGGAGCAGCGGGTACAATTGCCTATTCTCTTTACCAGGAGCACCAAACAGGCACTTCATATCTTAGGCAGGGTATTAACTCTGTGGATAGCTTTGTTCGCTCTCAATTTAATTTACCACCGAATCAAAGGGCAGCTACTCACTATTGGGAGCGTGAACTTGGATTAACTGATCAGCGCCAAAAAGCATGTTTGAGCATTCTAGAAGAGCAGCCAGCGGGTCCGGTGTTTGATTGGTATCGTCAAATGACAGCGGCGCGTGCAAATGGAGGGAATGTTCCTCTTCCTTTCGCGTTGAGTGGTCGTCTTCGTGAAATATTCGGTCAGCTTCCTGACTCACAAATTCAAGAATTGTTTTATACCACTCTCCGCAAATTCTTTATTCATCGCGGACGTGCTGCACGCTCTGGAGGATGGCAAATTGAAAATCAGAATACAACAGGGAATCAAGATGAGTTAGATGCTGCGGTAGGAGAAGATTATCTTCGACAAATATTTATTGAGAGAAGATTCTTCAGATCTGTAACAGCACAATTACTGCGCACGCAACAGTTGCAGTACAATGGTCAGATCCTGTCTGTGGATACTTTATTACAGCAGTGGACTCTTCCTGAGTTTCAAACGTATTTGCGTTCGCAGTTGCCGCCCGGTTTATACTCACGTGTTGCCACGTGTCGCTATATTCTTGTTCAGGAAGATCGTGAAGTGTCTACATCTACGTGGAATATGTATTACATCTTCACTTTGCAAATGGATGAGGGTGCTGCAGCTAGGACAACAGGAACGCCAAATATTTTTGGAACTTTTGCTCATGGAGCGCGCAACGTTGAGGAATGGATACTGCAAGGGCTACGGCGTTTGTAACTGTGAATTGGTTTTAGTGTGCTAATAGCGTTTTTGTCTTATGAATGTACTATTGGCTGTTATTGCATCTTTATCAAAAATAATGTATAATATACCTAACACACACAAAATATGTCTATTCCTACAAATCCCTGGCCGCAGACTGCTGCCCATTGGATGTATGACGAAATTATGCGTCATGTAGAGCCGGATTTAATGTTGGAACACATTCCTCTGCTTCCAAAGAAATATCAGGAGGAAACGGATGCCATGAAAGAGGCCCGACTCCAGCATTATGATGAATGTTTTGCGATCTTCGATTCAATATATAAGCAGGTAGGCGACATGTGTACGCAGGAGGTGCATCGTCTGAAGGCTGAAGCACATAACACTGCTATTACACAGGAAAGCAATGAGAGAAAAATGGCTATGAAGCTACTAGAACAGCAGTTTAAGAATTTCTCTAACATATGAACGTATACAATTTTTGTTCATCGGGATTTCTGGGAATGGAGCACAGGCTTATGCGCCACCAGCTAAACCAGGTGCCGTGGACGCCCAACGCACTGCCTGTTTCTCAAAACGTTGCCCCACTGGTTCCATTGCGGGTAGCACTAGCACCCAATGCTATGCAGCGGCCGTCACTGTATCCGAATGTGCTGGGTCAGGCAGTGCATCAGCGCTTGTATCAGTCTCCTTTTAATACAGGTGCTGTGTTTGCACCAAGCCACCCGCAGTTGGGTCAGTATCCTCAGTTTGCTTTGCAGCAAGCCTTGAGTGCACACAATGGTTATATAAATGGAGGTATGAATGCCATGAACCGCCCCATCATGACCGATGCTCGCGCATTTGGAATGGGTTGGCAGAGCCTTGGGTATCCTTCTATGCCTTCGTACTATCGTGGCCCTTCGGCTTATGATTTTCAGATGTTCCAGAATAGAATGGCATTCTCTTCGATGTTGAATACTTGGGCGCAAAACCAGAATCTTGCCCTTGGTGATCCACGCATTCCATCACAGCAGAGGTTTGCTATGCAACAGATGATCAATAACCCAATGATGCCTGGTTCTCCATTTGCAAACGCTCCATGGGACATGTTGCCATACCAACTTCGTCAGCAACGAATGGCACAGATGCAAGCAAATCCTACGATGCAAATGCCTCCGGGGTACGGTCCTGCTTATGGCCCGGGAGCAAGTTTTAGTGGAGGACAAATGGACACTCCTCCCGTCATTCCATTTACGTCTGGCTTCTCTGGGCCCACTTCTGCACCCAATGCTCTTCGTTCTTCATCTTCGTATTCCGATCCTCTCGTTCAATTTTTGAATGCTCGTCATCAGAGCCTTGCTTCTCAGCATGCCAGTGATCGTGTGATTATGAATCAATTGCAATTGGGTGTGACCAATCTCCCTTTGGGAAATAGGCAGAGGCAAGAAATTGCAAAAATGACAGCTGCAATTTCTGCGAATGCGGAGAGTAGGGAATTTGATATCACTATTAGCGATACTAATCCAAATAGATCTATCACTATCTATCATGGTGGACGCACCGTGGAACTACGCCCCAACCATTTGCTTGTTTTGGCCGGAGGAGATGCGGCTATGGATGACTTGCGTGCCATGGGCATTGGCATAAGGTTTGTATATGGTGCTCCAGGAGCAGATGGTCGCCCCCGTGTGACGCGTGTGACACTGGTATACACAGGTACACGACCAACCGTAACCGGAGATACCCCAGCCTCAAATCCAATGGATAGGCCCCTGCCTCCACCACCTCAGCGATTATTGTAAAAAGTAGGTGCCAATGCGTGTGACAGCCACTTTTTTCACAGGTAGTATCTTCGTGCATGGAGACATCTGCCACTCAAAAAACAGCGAAAGCATCTCTTGTTCTCTCAGATGGCACGGTTTTTACAGGAACATCCTTCGGTGCCGATACCGACTCCGATGGCGAAGTCGTTTTTAATACCGGCATGGCAGGCTACCCAGAAAGCCTTACAGATCCCAGTTATAGGGGTCAGATTCTTGTGTTCACGTACCCACTGATTGGCAACTATGGGGTGCCGGAAGAGAAATTAAATAAGCGGGGTTTTTCGGAGAATTTTGAGAGTGAAGAGATCCATGTGCGTGGAGTGATTGTGGAAGAAGAGAGTGGCGAGCACAGTCATCATCTCGCCAAGGAATCGTTTAGTGACTGGCTGAAGCGGCATAACATTCCTGGGATTACGGGGATTGATACGAGGGTGCTCACGAAGAAATTGCGGGAGAAGGGGGTGATGTTAGGAACTATTAAGCAGGAATTAGGGACTAAGGATCAGGGACTAGGGACTAGTGAGTTAGCATTACAAATTCGCGATCCAAATCTTGATAATCTTGTAGCACAAGTCAGTTGTAAGGAAATGTTAGTATACGATCCAGATTCTGTCCCAATCCCTAGCCTCCAATCCCCAGTCCCTACAGTTGTTGCATATGATTGTGGGATGAAACGAAATATTATTCGGAGTTTTTTGAAGAGGGGAGTACGGGTGGTGCGGGTTCCGTGGGATTTTGATCTTTCTACGTATGATCAACCGTATGATGGAGTCTTTTTCTCCAATGGACCCGGAGATCCTAAAACATGTGTGCCCACTATTAAGAGCCTGGCATGGGCGGTTGAAAAAAATAAGCTCACGTTTGGAATTTGCTTGGGGAATCAGTTGCTTGCTTTGGCGGTAGGAGGGGATACGTATAAGCTTAAATATGGGCATCGGGGGGCGAATCAGCCTTGCGTTGAGCAAGAGACTAGGGGTTCGGGACTAGGGTCTAGGAATGGAAATGTGAACGACCAAGTCCCTAGTCCCCAATCCCTAGCCCCACAAAGATGTATCATTACTTCCCAGAATCACGGCTTTGCTGTCAGTGAAAAATTGCCGGCAGGTTGGCAGGTGTGGTGGACGAATGCGAATGACGGAACGGTGGAAGGAATTCGGCATGAGTCTGGAAGATTCTTCTCCGTGCAATTTCATCCAGAAGCAACTCCGGGGCCAGAAGATGCAAATTTCTTGTTTGATGATTTTGTTTTGATGCTTCAGAAAGAGGGCGCAAAGCGGTAAGCGAATAGCGGCTAGCGGTTAGCAAATTTGAGTTATTTTCGGTATCTTTCTGATGCAGATTACTTTTTTCAGCTTATCGCTACCCGCTTACCGCTAGCCGCTCCGCAATGCCCATTCCTACCCATACCATCGTCTGCACGCGGAACGCCCTCATCGCCCGCGATGTGTATGAATTTGCGCTCACAAAGCCTGCGGGTTTTACTTTCAAGCCCGGTCAGTTTGTTCTTTTTGAAGTGGCACTCCTCGATAATCCTGCCGATGTTCAAACTCGAGCATTTTCTATCGCTTCCACTCCGGAAGAAGAGGAACTGATTTTTGTAGCGAAGTTAGTGCCCAATGGCAGAGCGAGTGCGTGGATTGAAAAGAGTTTAGTAAAAGGATCGGATGTGAAGATGAAAGGCCCCTTTGGAAATTTTTTGTTGGATGAAACTTCCGATCGCGAACTTCTTTTTATAGCAACCAGTACAGGCATCGCTCCTTTTCGTTCGCAAATTTTAGCGGCACTCAAAGCAAATTCTGAGAGAAGAATTGATCTGATTTACGGAGTGCGCAGTGAAGAAGATTTATTTTGGGCAAAGGAATTTGAAGACGTGCAAAAAAATAATCCACATTTCTTTCTCCACATCACGCTCAGTGCGCCCTCATCTTCTTGGAAAGGGTACTCTGGTAGAGTGCAGGGGGTTGTTCCTCACATTATTAAGGATTTTTCGCGGAAGACATTGTATGCGTGTGGCAGTCCGGAGATGACAAAAGATATCAAGAATAGAGCAATGACGGAGTGGGGGATGGATAAGAGGCAGGTTCATGTGGAAGGGTACATTTAAAAAAGGGGACAAAGGTGATAAAGGGGACAAAGGTTTTAAAGGTTTAAAGACGTTCTTTT